>SLMF01000390.1 GCA_007133715.1 Planctomycetaceae bacterium | reverse complement strand
GGTGTGGTCATTGTCAGCACGCGTCCCCGATAGCCCGTCACCTCGACCAACGCCGCCTGGTGATTGCTGTAGGGCATCACCAGCTGGGCGGTGTCGATAATCTGGTCCAGCCCCCAGTGCCGATGGACGGGGAACTGGTCCCAGGGCACGGTGTCCGCCACATCGCGAAAGGCGGCCGTAACCGGGTGGTTGAGGTCGCGGAGCGTGAGAAACACCTCGCCGGCGGTCCGCCACTGCCGCGTCAGGTCGCCTCCCAGCAGCTGTCGTGGCAATTCGCCGGAAAACGCCGACGGCTCGGCCTGGTGGCCCAGGAAGATCCCCAACCCGCCGCCGCGTTGGACGTAGCCCAGCAGCCGCTCCCAATCGGGCGGGGCCAACGGCGCCGGATCCAGCAGGCAGACGGCCGCATAATCGTCCAGCGACAAATTCGGCAACTGGGACTGCTCCCGGACCGTGCAGGCATACCGGGCCCGACCCGTCTCCCGGAATTCGTAAGGCGCCACGGCCTCGGTGAAAAATCGCGTGCTCACCCCCGGCGGCGACAGCACCAGCACCGGCACCGCGTCCTGGACCTCGACCGTGAAATAACGGCGGTCGTCAAAGGCCAATCCGTCCTGACCGGCAATCTCCAGCCAGCCCTGATGCGTGCCCAACTCGAGACCGCTCAGACGAAACCGGACAGTCCGCGCCTCGCCCTCCGCCAACTCCACGATCTGTTGATCACGCAGCAGCGGTTCCGGGACTCGCGTCCGCCCGTTTTCGATCAGCGGGAGTTCAGGATCCGGCCGTTCGAGATACAATTCGATCGTGGCCGACTGGCCCGCTCCCACCCGCGAGACGACGCCCTCCAGCTCCAACTCGCTGCGTTGCGGCAAGACCTCGGCCGATAAACTCAAATCGCCCAAAGCCGTGTTCTGCGGCCGCTCGCTGCCTACGTCGACGACATAGAACAACACGTCGTCGGCAGTTGCCACACGTTGCTGCAGCCTCCCGCCCGACTGCTCCGCCCAGGCTGCCCGCGTCAGATCGCTGAACAGGTAGATCTCGCGGCGCGACGGAGAACTGGTTTGGACCAACTCGAGCGCCCGCTCCAAGTTGCTCGGCAACGGGATCGGTACCCACGTCGTCTCCAACCGTTCGATCGAGCGTGCCGCCGCACTGCGGTCCACGGCAAACGCCGCCGCACCCGGCCGCGAATCCAAGACCGCCACCTCGCTGCCCGGCGGCAATTCACGCAACAGCCAACTGCCGATCTCCGCCGCCTGCTCCAGCCGCGTCTCGTTCTGCCACAGATAATCCATCCGCGGCGAGGTGTCGAAGACCAGCACCGCCGCCACCGGCGACCGCTCGCTGCCCAACCCCGCTTCCTCGCCGTCCCTCCTGGCCGCCCGTACCGACCAGGCCAGCGTCAGACTCAACAACGCCACTGCCGAAAGCAAACCCGCCCGTACCAGCCCGCTGCGGCCCTGTAACACGGCCAGCAACGCCAAGGCACCCACCAACACCAGCATCCCCGCTTGCAGACCCAATACCCCCCAGTCGCCCCACTGCGGCGAACGGACTCGCGGACGCGCCAACGCCAACGCCAACAACGCAATCATCAGACATCGCAGCAGCAACAGCAGCCAATGACGCAATTGCAGCTGGCGACGGTTCGCCTCCTGACGCTGACGAACCAGACGCAACGCGGGGAACACCAGTTGCCGCGGCTGCTGACGCATCATCAGATGCAACACGATCGGGATCGCCAGCAGCGCCACACCCCATAACAGCGAATAATTCAAAAAGGCCATGGCCGCCATTCAGTCCGAATTCGAACCTTCCCGCCCGCCAAATCAAGGCTCCCTGCCCGCGAAGCTCAGAACCTGCTCCGGCGGTTCACCAGGTACTCCATCAACGCCTTGTCAAACGGCAGCTGCGTGTCCAACTCCACAAAGTCGATCCGGCTCTGAAAACAGGCCTGACGAAACTCGCCTCGAAACGCTTCCAAAGCCCGGAGGTACTCCTCCTGATAACTCGTGGCGTCCACCTGGACCTGCTCGCCCGTCTCCGGATCCACAAACTCGACCATCCCGTCGAACGGGAAACGCACCTCCGCCTCGTCCAAGATGTGAAACACGATCACGTCGTGCCCGCCGTGCCGCAACACGCGCAAGGCTTCGATCGCCGGACCCGGCTCCGTCAACAGATCCGAGAACAACATCACCAGACTGCGGTGCTTCAGCATGGCCGCGATCTGCCGCAGACTGTGCCCCAGATCGGTCACCCCCGCCGGTTTCAACCGCGCCAGCAAGGACAACACCTGGCCCAATTGGGTCCGCCGCGAACGCGGTGCCAGACTGTCCCGAACCCGCGTATCGAACGTGATCAGCCCCACCGGATCCTGCTGGGAAATCATCAGGTACCCTAAAGCCGCCGCCAGACAAATCGCATAATCGAATTTCGTCAAGTCCTGGCGGAACGTGTAGCCCATCGATTGGCTCAAATCCATCACCAAGTAACCGGTAATGTTCGTCTCCGCCTCGAACCGCTTGACGTAATACTTGTCCGTCTTGGCATAGACCAGCCAGTCGATGTCCTTGGGGTCGTCGCCCGGCGTGTAACGCCGATGCTCGCTGAACTCGACGGAAAACCCGTGAAAAGGACTGGCGTGCAGTCCCTGCAGGAAACCCTGGGCCACGAACTGAGCCCGCAGATCCAGACGCTTGATCTGGTTGATCACTTCCGGTTTCAAGTACTTTTCAACCGTCATGTTCCGCCCTCGACCGGCGCCCGGCCCGTTCGCTCCACCTCGCTGCATTGTCCACCCTCGACCGGCGGCCCTGACAAGACATTATTTCCCCGGCTTCACCGGCGGCGGAGGCGGTGTCGGCGTCCGACGCTCGCCCTTGCCCGTATACTTCGGGATCTCCGGCTCCGATACCTCCTCCAGCAGACGCCGAACCACATCGTCCGTGTCCATCCCCTCCGCCTGGGCCTGAAAATTCGTGCTGATCCGATGCCGCAACACCGGCACCGCCAACTTCCGCACATCGTCCAGACTGACCGAAAAACGCCCGTCCATCGCCGCCAAAGCCTTGCCACCATTGATCAGGAACTGACCCGCGCGCGGACCCGCTCCCCAATCCACCAACTCGCGAATGAACGGAGCCGCCGTCGTGTCCTTGGGACGCGTCGCCCGCACCAGACGCGCCGCGTACTTGATCACGTACTCGCTGACCGCCACCGAACTCACCAGCCGCTGCGCATTCAGAATCACCCGCGACGACATCACCTTCCGCGTCTCCACCCGCTCGTTCCGCGTCGTGACCGCCAGAATCCGCTCCTCCTCCTCCAAGCTGGGATACTCCACCTTGATGTTGAACATGAACCGGTCCAGCTGCGCCTCCGGCAACGGGTACGTGCCCTCCTGCTCGATCGGGTTCTGAGTGGCAATCGTGAAAAACGGCTCCGGCAACGCAAACGTCTCCCGACCCACACTCACCTCGCGCTCCTGCATCGCTTGCAGCAAAGCCGCCTGCGTCTTGGGCGGCGTGCGGTTGATCTCGTCCGCCAGCAACACGTTCGTAAACACCGGACCCTGCACAAAACGGAACGAACGCCGACCCGTACTGTCCTCCTCCAATACGTTCGTCCCCGTGATGTCCGAAGGCATCAGATCGGGTGTGAACTGCACCCGCTTGAACTCCACATCCAAAATCCGCGCTAAACTGCTCACCAGCAACGTCTTCGCCAGGCCCGGAACCCCCTCTAAAAGGCAATGCCCACGCGTGAATATGGCCGCCAATAACTGCTCGATGACCTCGTTCTGACCAACGATCACCTTGCCAAGCTCCTGCTGCAGCACCTGACGATGCTGGCTGAACTCCTGCAAGATCTCACCAATACTACGCGGTTTAGGGGTCAAGTTGATGCCTTTTAGCGGTAACTATAGCCAAGTGTCCAGTCAGGCGGGACGGCTCCCGAGCTGCTGGGCGAATTCTAACCGTCCTCTTGCTTCCCAGCAACGCGAGTCGTCGTCGCCGCTGGGATGCCGTCGGTTACCTTGCCGGCTTGCCAGCCGATACAATAAGAGGAACGAGGGGCGGGGCCGCTTTCGGGCAGGGTTGAATTCCGCCCGCGTCCGCTGTCGCCGCCGCCGGACACGTAGCTGGCGGCGGCCCCGAAAGATGCCCGAACCACGCTCGACTCGCGGTGCTCATGAAATCCAGCAAGTTACCCCCGTCCCCCCCATTCACCCACAGCCCCCAGATTTCCCTGTCCGGCGGGCGGTACCGGCTGCTCCTGCTGCTCGTGATGTTGAGCTTGCTGTGTTTTCCCCAGCCGGTGCGAGCCGAACTGACGCCGGAACGGGTGCGGCAAGCCATCCAGCGAGGCGTCCGCTACCTGCAGAGCCACCAGGACGAAAGCCGCGGGGGCTGGCGGGAGCGCCCGCTGCACCAGGGAGGCGTCTCGGCCCTCTGTACCCTGGCGCTGCTGGAAGCCGGCCAGCCGGTGGATTCGCCCTCCGTATCGCGGGCTTTGAGTTACCTCCGCGGCCTGGGCGAGCCCACCTCGACCTACAGCGCCGCACTGCAAATCATGGTCTTTGCCGCCGCGAATTCGCCCCAAGACCGACCGCTGATCCGCCGGAACGCCCAATGGCTGCAGAAGGCACAGATCGGGGGGCCAGGCGGGGGTGCGTGGAGCTACACCCAACACGTGCCCTCCGGTGCCCGCGGCGATAATTCGAATTCCCAATTCGCCATGCTCGGGCTTTACGAGGCGGAACGGGTCGGTATCGAAATCCCGACCGAAACCTGGCAGCTCGCCCGCGATTACTGGCTCCGCTGCCAACGTGACGATGGCTCCTGGGGATACTACCTGGAACGCAGCGGCGAATCGGCGCCGCCCGGTACGGGCAGTATGACCTGCGCAGGAATCGCCGCCTTGATCATCGCCTCCGGACAACTGCACGAAGGCGACGCGCGGGTTGTCGGCCAGACGATCCACTGCTGCCAACCCCAAGCCGATGACAGTCCCGTCCAGCGGGGATTGCGTTGGCTGGGACGGCACTTCTCCGTGCGGCATAACCCGGGCCCGATCAGCCCCACACGGCTGACCCAAAGCCAAGCCGGTCTGTTCTACTATCTGTACGGCGTCGAACGCGTGGGACGTCTGACCGGGCAACGCTTCATCGGAAAACATGACTGGTACCGCGAAGGCGCGGCGATGCTGGTCGCCGAACAAGATGCGCTCAGCGGCTTTTGGGTCGGACGCGGCCATGCCGAAGATGATCGGCTGATCGCCACCTCGCTGGCCCTGCTGTTCCTCGCCAAAGGCCGCCGCCCCGTGGTCATGGCGAAACTGCAATACGGCGATGCGGATACCGTCTGGGACCCCCACCGCAACGGCGTCCAGAACCTGAGCCTCCATTTGGAACGCCTCTGGCAACAGCAGCTCACCTGGCAAACCGTCGATATCCGTGCCGCCAGCTTGGAAGACTTGCTCGAATCGCCCGTGCTGTTGATCAGCGGTTCCGCCGACCTGCCCCTGACTGCCGAACAACAAGGCAACGTGCGAGATTACGTGCGCCAAGGCGGATTCCTGTTTGCCGAAGCCTGTGGCGACGGCGAGGAATTCGACCGGGCCTTTCGCAACCTGATCCGCGAACTGTTTCCCGATCAGCGGCTGCAGCTGCTGCCACCCGAACATCCGATCTGGTTCGCCCAGCAGGAAGTCGACCCGCAGTTCATGCGACCGCTGTACGGCATCGACGCCTGCTGCCGCACCAGCGTGGTCTACAGCCCCGACGATCTGTCGTGTCTCTGGGAACTCAGTCGCGGGGAGCGTACCTCCGAGTACCCGCCCGAAGTTCAAGCGGAAATCGACGCCGGACTGGCGATCGGCGCCAACGTGCTGGCCTATGCCACCAACCGTCAGCTGCGGGAAAAACTGGAAGCTCCCCGCATCCTCCGGCCCGGCGAAGCCGCCGCGCAACTCACCCGCGGCCGCCTGATCATCCCCTTGCTCCAACTCGGCGGCCCCAGCACCGACGCCGCAAACGCACTCCCCAACCTCACCCGCTGGCTGGAGTCCGAAGTCGAATTGCGAGTCGGGACCACGCCCGAGCCGCTGGACCTGACCGATATCCGTCTGTTCGATTACCCCCTGCTCTTCACCCACGGACGTCGCGAGTTCCGTTTGGACACCGCCCAACGCCAGGCCCTGGGCACCTACCTTCGCCGCGGGGGATTCCTGTTCGCCAACGCGATCTGCGCCAGTGACGAGTTCGCCCACGCGCTTCGCCGCGAAATCCAAACGGCCTTGCCCGACGCCGAATTCCTGCGGATCCCTTACGAACATCCCTTGTTCACCCGGCAGTTCGGCGGACAAGACCTGAATACGGTCCAACTCCGCGATCCCCAAGCCCGGCAAGCGGGCGACCCTTTGGAAAGCCGCATCCGCCGCATCCGGCCGTTCCTGGAAGCCGTCGAAATCGACGGCCGCCTGGTCGCCGTGTTCTCTCCCTACGATATCAGCTGCGCTCTCGAACAGCACGCCGCACTCGGCTGTAAAGGCTACCTCCCCGAAGACGCCGCGGCACTCAGCATCAACGTGATCCTCTACGCCCTGCAACAATAACGTAGACGCGGCATCCTGCCGCGAACAAACCCCGTCTTGTTCCGAATCCCGAATCTTTGGATCATGGAGTGGCTTTCGGATATCCAGCCTTCCCGGAGTCTCCCTGTCATGAAAACACTGCTGCTGGTCGACCTCCAACGCGATTTCCTGCCCGGCGGCGCATTGGCCGTGCCTGACGGCGATCAGGTCATTCCCTATGCCAACCGCTGGCTGCCCCAATACGACTGCGTGGTCGCCAGCAAGGACTGGCACCCGCCCGGACATGCCAGCTTTGCCAGCCAACATCCGGGGCACCGGCCGGGCGATACGATCCGGCTGGATGGGCTGGAACAGCTGCTCTGGCCCGACCATTGCGTCCAGGATACCCCCGGCGCGGAATTCGCCCCCGCTCTGCAAACCGAGGGCATTCGCCAGGTGTTCCTGAAAGGCTGCGACCCCCGCATCGACAGCTACAGCGCCCTGTTCGACAATGCCCATCGACGAGCCACCGGCTTGGAAGCCTGGCTCCGCCAGCAAGGAGTCCAGGAATTGGATGTGATGGGATTAGCCACCGACTACTGTGTCCGCTTCACGGTCCTCGACGCCCTCGCCTGCGGCTTCCGCGTTCGCGTCCTCGCCGCCGGCTGCCGCGGCATCGAACAGCAACCTGGCGACATCGACCGAGCCTGGCAAGCCATGCAAAGCGCCGGAGCCGAAGTCCACTTCGGCCCCGCCCCCTGACCCCCCCATGCACCCTTTCGGAAAGAAAAGACCATCACGGCCTTGCGGCCCCACGTGGGTGGCGATACGGCCCCACGTAGGTGTCGCTTCTGCATGGGTTGGGTGCCGGAGGTGATTCAGACGGTTTCCGGAGTGGGGATCTCGAACTCTTCGTTGCGGGGATCGCGGAGCAACGGGTTCGCTTCATCGGCATGCTCGCCCGTGAAACGTTCGGTGGCTGGATCGAATGTCAACCAGGGGCCGACCGTGTATTCGGCTCCGTCCTCTGGAACGCCCACGCCGTCCCGCATCATCTCATGCACCTTGGCGAACTCTTCGTATGCCAGCCGGTCGTCGCCGAAACGGCCCGCTTTCTTGTTGAAGGGCACCCGTTTGCCGAGGCGGTAGGAGTTATTCATGACGTGGCCGAGCAAGCACGAGTAATGGGCGACTTCCATGTCGGCATTGGACAGTGAGGGTTCGCCGGCCAAGCAGGCGTTGACGAAGCTGCCGAACTGGCCCCCGGGGGTGATTTCGGCCGGTTCGCCCTGGACCGGCTGCTGTTCTCCGTTGGGCGAGATGTAGGTGTTCCCCACGATCTTGCCGCCATCTTCGAAATAGAAATCGTTTTTCACCTGATGGACGTAGCCGTCGTAGTTCACGTTGCGGACATTGAAAAAGACCTTCTGGCCGTTCGGGTATTCCGCAAGGGCGAACATGGTGTTCGGGGTAACTCCTTGGTCATCCCAAACGAACCGACCGCCCAGGGCCATGGCGCGCACGGGTGCGGTCAGGCCGGGATCCAGGGACCAGAAGGCGACGTCCAATTCATGGGTTCCCTGGTTGTTCAAATCGCCGTTGCCGGTTTCCCAGAACCAGTGCCAGTTGTAATGCACGTAGTTCGCGTGGAATTGGTCGATCACGGCCGGACCTCGCCACTGGTTCCAATCCAGCCAGTCGGGGGGATCACTGAGCGGGCGGTGGCCGATGCCGTTGCGAGGTTTGCAGCAGTAGCCGTGGGCGACGGCCAGTCGGCCATATTTGCCCGACTGGATGGCCTTGATCATGTTGGCCCGGCCCTGGCTCGAGCGCTGTTGGGTCCCGTGCTGGACCACAACCCCGTATTTTTGGGCTGCAGCCAGCGCCACGCGGCCTTCATAGATGTCGTGGCTGGCCGGCTTCTCGACATAGCAGTGCTTGCCGGCTTGGGCTGCCATGATCACTTGCTGCGAATGCCAATGGTTAGGCGAGGCGACGGAGATCGCGTCCAGGTTCTGGTCGTCCAGCGCTTCGCGGAGGTCGGTGGTGACATGCGGTGCGTCCCGAAGCAGGCGGCGATCGGGATCGACCAGCCAGGCCACTTCGACGTTGGACATGTTCTGATAACTGCGGAGGTGGCCACGTCCTTGGCCGTTGATGCCGCAAACGGCGATTCGCAGGCGTTCGTTGGCCCCCAAAACGCGGGCCCCGGCTTGGGTACCGGAGATGGTGAACGTGGCGGCGACACCCGCCGTGCTGAGCGCACTCTTCAAAAAGGTGCGCCGGTGAAGCTTTGACATCGGTCCATCCTTCGTGTGAAAAAAGGTGTGTCGAAAGGCGACGATTCAGGCGAGTATAATCCGGCGGGACAGGCCGCACAAGCAAACGGCGTTATGGCTGGGCGTCAGGGGCCCGGGGTCACACGGAGTCTGTGAAAGGCGGGGCTCCGGTTGAGGAAGCTCGGCAGAATACGAGGGGAGGTGGCGGGTTCGCGGACAGCTACAGGTCCAACCCCGCGTCGCGCTGCAGATCGGCCAGACGGGCCTGATCGCCGGCGGCTTGCCGAAATACGGGCAGAATACGGTCGTAGAGCGCGGCGGTGGCCGGATCGGGGTGCGCGATCGCTTCGATCTGATGCGCCTGGTCCAAGGGGCTGAAATCGCTCCAGAGGCCGCTGCCCACCGCAGCTACGGCGGCGGCGCCCAGCGACGCGGCTTCCTGCCCGACGTGGGTCTTGACAATCGCCACCTGCAAGGCATCGGCCAGGATCTGACGCCATAAACGGCTGCGGCTGGCGCCCCCGACCACCACCATCTCGTCGGCCACCTCGCCCAGCCGCCGCAGTTCGTCCAAGACCAAGCGCAGATTCAGAGCGATGCCTTCCAGCGTGGCACGGATCACGTCGGCTTGGGTGTGCCGCAGATCCAAACCCAACAGGGCTCCGCGGATCGCCGGGCTGGAATCCAACGAGGAGCCGCCGGCCAGGCTGGGATTGAACAGCAGGCGGTGCGCCCCCGGCGGCGATTGGGCGGCCAATTCCATCAACCGCTCATAGGGGTCCTGACCGCAAACGGCGGCTTCCTCCACCACATTCGCACACAATTGGTCCCGTACCCAGCGCAGCGACGTGCCGCCGGAAAAGATCGCCATGGCCGAGGTGAACATGCCGGGCACCACGTGGGTGAAGACATAGGGCTTGCTGCGATCATCCCGCAGGGGCTGGGTCGACGCGTTGGCAATCCACATCGACGAACCGAGCGAGGCGTAGGTGCGGCCGGGCTGGAAGCAGCGGGCGCCCAGCGCCATGCAGGAATTATCGACGCCGCCGCAGGCCACGGGCAGACCGGGGGGAAGCCCCAAAGCTCCGGCCGCTGCCGCCGTCAGCGGGCCCAGCAGCTCGGTCGACGCCACGATCTCGGGCAGCAGTTCCCGGGGCAGATCGGCCGCCGCCAGCAGCGTCTTCGAATAACGGGCTTGCAACAGATCGTACACCCCGCAACCCGACGCGTAGGAGTGGTCCGTCGCCAGGCGGCCGGTCAGCCGGTAATTGACATAGTCTTTGGTGCCCAGCACCTGGGCAATCTGCCGGAACATGTCGGGTTCGTGCCGGCGGTACCAGAGGATTTTGAAAACCGTATAGTGCTGCGGGGGGAAGCCATTGCCGGTTCGGCGGTACCAGTCGGCGGGGTCCATCCGCGTGAAGAAATCCTCGGCCTCCGCAACCGCCCGCGCATCGGACCAGATGGGCGTCAGCTCGCGGAGCAAGCGGCCGTCGCGGTCCAGCGGCACGCAGCCCAGACTGTGTCCGGAAATGGCCAGCCCGCGAATCGTAGCCGGATCCAGCTCGGCAGATTCCAGCAGCCGCCGCGTGCTCGAAACCACCGACTGCCACCAATCCTCAGGCCGCTGTTCGTGCCAGCCCGTCCGCGGGTAGACCGTCTCGTAGGGTACGAACTCGGCAGCCAGCAACCGGCCCTGGCGGTCATACAGCGAGGCCTTGTTGCCACCGGTTCCCAGATCGAAGGCCAGCAAAGTTTCCATTTCAAATCTCGATTCCTGCGGGCAGCGCGGCCAATTCGTCGAACACGGCCCGACACGACTTCAAACCGATCCCGAACCGATTGACGCCCAACCGGATCATGTCCACAATCGTCTGCAGGTCGCGGACACCGCCCGCCGCTTTCACCCCCGCAGCGTCGCCCACCACCGATTTGATCAAACGAACGTTGTGCAGCGTGGCACCGGTCGGTGCCCAGCCGGTCCCGGTCTTGACAAACGCCGCCCCCGCACCCACCGCTATCCGGCTCCCTCGCCGAATCTCTTCGTCCGTCAGATAGTGCGCTTCCAAGATCACCTTGACCGGAATCCCCCCAGCCGCCTCGACCACGCCGCCAAGGTCGTCCTCGACGTAGGCATCGCAACCGGAACGGAGCATGCCCACATTGATCACACAGTCCAGCTCGCTGGCACCTAATTCCCGCTGCTGGCGAACTTCCTCCCGCTTGGTCGCGGTCGTGACGGCACCGGAAGGAAAGCCGATCACGCCGCCCAGCTTGACCTCGGGCGTCCCCGCCAATAACTCCTTCAAGGCGGCCATGTAACAGGGCATGACAAAAGCGCAAATGCAGCCCAACTGACGGCAGGTCTCCGCCAACTGCCGCACTTCCTCTAACTCCACATCCGTACGGACCGCACTGACATCCAACATCCGGCCCAAATGCCCAGCATCCAACCGCACCGCCTACTCCTTGACGCCAAACGCCGCTTTGAAGGCTTCCGCGATCTCCGGATGCACCTCGGGGTTGATGCCCTCTGCGTCACACGGCCAGCCCAGCACCTGCAGATCATGCTTCAGCTGGACCGTCTCCTCTTCGGGACTGACCCGCGGCGGGACCGCGCGGGACAGCGGCGTGAGCCACGCGTTCAGGGTGTGGCCGCCATCGACCATCAGGTCCAGCCCGGTCACGTAATCCGCAGCTGCCGAGGCCAGGAAGATCACCGCTCCGTGCAAATCCTCCGGACGCTGGACATGCCCCAGCGGAGTCAGTTGGCGGATCCGCTCGCGCACCACCAGGGGCGTCGAGGCGTGCATCGGGGTCAGCACGTAACTGGGGCTGATGCAGTTCACATTGATATTGAACCGCCCCCATTCCGCGGCCAACGTCTTCGTCATGTGGACCACGCCCGCTTTCGAAGCATCGTAGGACGCGTTGCAGTTGGCGATCGTGGCCGACATCGAAGCGATGTTGATGATCTTGCCCCCGGTCGGCGACTGCCGGATCATCTGCTGCGCCTCCGCCTGAGCACACAGGAAGGCGCCGGTCAGGTTCACCGCCACGACCTGATCCCAAGCGGCCTGGTCGAGTTCCTCATCGGCGCCCAGGATGGCGATCCCCGCGTTATTCACGGCGACATCCAGCCGCCCGAATTTCGCGACCACTTGGTCCACCATGGCCTGAACCTGAGTCTTGTCTGTCACGTCGCAAGCGACGAACAGGGATTGGACGCCCAGGGCCTGAATCTCTTGGGCCGTCTGGGACCCGGCCGCCGCATCCCGGTCCACGACGGCCACGTCCGCGCCCGCCCGCGCCAGAGCCAGAGCGCAGCCACGGCCAATGCCCACCGCACCGCCGGTCACCAGGGCCTTGCGCCCGCTTAATTCGAACAGCGAAAGATCCGACATGCCGCTCCCCCCTCTTTTATAGTGCTGCCTGCGGGTTGGAAAAACGTAGACCGTCCATATCATGGAACGTTCCGTACTCGGTCACCAACGCCCCCTCCGGCCCGCCTACCATGAAATGGAAAGCGGTCAGCCGGTTCAAATGACCGATCTCGTCGATCGCCAGCGGCTGACAATGGCGCGAACGGACCCGCTCTCGCTGGCTGGGCGGGATCTTGTCCAGAAATTCGGGAGTCGCCTCGCCCTCGCCAAACGTGTAAATCATCCCACGTCGCGGCTGCCACGACTCCATCTTGGGGGGGCCTTTGTCCGTCGCCAAGTGCTGATGCTCGGCAATCATCTGGCCCGGTAACAGGTAGATCTCATGCCCGAAATAGCCGAAATCCTGCCGGTTCAACCAAAAAATCCCCGCCATCCCCACGCGCGCAAAATCGCCCAACTGAAAATCCAAAATCCACATGTCCCGCTTGATCGTCTCCGAAACCGGATAACCGAACCGCTCAAACATGTCAAAATAGGCCTGCCGAGCCCGATCGATCAGGAAGTTGCCGTCGGCATCGTAGAATTCGGCACTTTCGTACGTCGGGACCTCCTGCGGAACGGCGTCCGCCGCCTGTCCGGACGAAGCCCACGAAGTTGCCAGCCCTGTTCCTGCCGCCGCAGCCAACAGAGAACGCCGAGAAAGGGGGGGGGAATCATGCATCACAGATCACTCCTGTGCAGGTGAAAACAAGGTCGCTTGTCCGCATGGTATAAGCTGCCTCCGAGGTAAAATCAAGATGCCCTGGGGGCCTTGACCGATAAACGGGCCTTCCCGCCAAAATGCCAACGTTGCCTGCATGAACCGACCAGGCCCGGCCTGAACATCACTTCCGGAACCCGCCCGAGCATCGCGGCCCCACGGGAAAGCCCAGGCCCAGCCAACGGATGCCAATCGGCACTGCTGGACTTTCAAAGCGAGATTTCATCGCCGATCCCCCTACTCCCCCACCTGAGTACAGGGGGTGAGAAGACGTGCCAATCTCTTCCATGAGCGGTATCAATGATGACCGCATAAAACGAGGGGGCTGGCAAGGGGGCGAAGGTCAAGCCGGGCACAGCAGCTGCTAGCGACCTCCTTCTCGCAAGCGGTGCTTTCGATGTAATCGCGCAACTTGACTTGATCGTTGCCGTCGTCACGGCCGATACAGGTGGTACTGGTTGGGCCTCGCACAGGGCGTACCGTAGACGCGGCGCCTTTCCTGAACACGTCGTGCGAGGGGGGCTTTATGGTGCGAATTCAACGAAGCGACGATTTCCCACTTCCGGGGAAAAAGCGTTCTACGCGGGCCGTTGGGCAAGCCGGTTGGGTTCTGGCGGCCCTGATCGGTCTGGCAGCCGTTCCCGTGCGGGCCGAGCTGCGCTGGGCTCCGGCGGCATTGGACCCGCCGGCGGCAGCGGCTCCGGCGGGCGGGCAAACGCCCCGCGAAGGCTTGATCCAGCCGGTCCAGCCGCCCGTTCTGAGCGAGCCCGGCGAGACCCCGGAAACGGATCGCGCGGTGCGGGCCGCCGACGACCCGCGGCTGCCCTTCCAACGCCGCTTGCCCGACGAACTGCTGCCGCAACCGGCCACACCCGAGGCCGAACGGCAACAGCAACGCATGATCCCCCAAATCGTCGATCCCCAACAGGAATTGAACCTGCTGGTCGGGCACCCGCGGATCCTGGTGTTTGCCGAATGGGCCACCGAGCCCGAACTGCGGCTGTATCTGCCCGACGAGAACATCGCCCGCTGGGACATCCTTTCCGACACGGAGATCGCGATCGTCGGTCGGCAACCGGGCACGACCGTGCTGACGATCTGGTTCAACGATCCGACGACCGAGACGGGCAAGCGGATCATGAGTTTCCGGATCCGCGTGTTCGAGGACCCGCAATACCGCGAGACCCTGGACGATCTGGAGACTCAAATCAACCGGCTGTTTCCAGACAGTTATGTGCAGTTAAGCATCATTCGCGACCGGCTGGCGGTGCAGGGGCAGGCCAAGGACGCGATCGAAGCCGGTCAGATCCTGACGATTCTGGCTCAGACG
>SLMF01000416.1 GCA_007133715.1 Planctomycetaceae bacterium | reverse complement strand
TCACCGATGCCGGCATGGAACAGCTGGTCCAACTGGATCAGCTGACTTGGCTGAGTCTCCAGCAGACGTCGCTCACGGACGAGGCGGTCCCGTATCTGTCGCAGTTGACCAACCTGACGGAGCTGGATGTATCGGAAACGCAGTTGACCGAAGACGGCGTGAACCGGTTGCGGGAGGCGCTGCCGGAGGCCTCCATCCAGCATTGAGCCCAGTTTCTCTTTCGTTGGAAAGCAGCGCGCATGCAGGTTCTCAGAGCCGTGATCACGGCGGCTGGTCCCGATCAGAACCGGCTGCCTTTACAGCGTTTTGTCGATCTGGACGGGAGCGAGAAATCGGCGTTGCAGATCGTGATGGAGGAGGTGCTGGCGGCCGGGGTGGAACGGATCGGGGTGGTGATCCGGCCGGGGGACGAGGCGATTTATCGCGAGGCGGCGGGTGACAACGCGGGTCTGGTGCAATGGATCGTCCAGCCGCAGCCGCGAGGTTATGGGGAAGCCTTGTACCGCGCGGCGGCCTTTGTGGGCGACGATCCGTTCGTGCATTTGGTGAGCGACCATTTGTACATCAGTCACCAACCGCAGCGCTGTGCCCGGCAGTTGGTGGAGACCGCGCGGGTGACGGAGACTTCGGTCTCCGCGGTCCAGCCCACGCGGGAGGCGATGCTGCCCTACTACGGTGCCGTGGGCGGGCGGCTGCTGGCCGGCCACTCGGATCTCTACGAGGTCGAGCGGGTGCTGGAAAAACCGACGCCAACCCAGGCGGAACAGCAATTGATCGTGCCCGGCTTGCGAGCCAGCCACTATCTGTGTCTGTTCGGGATGCACGTGCTGACCCCCACCGTCATGGAGATTCTGGGCCAGTTGCTGGACGAGGCCCACGACGAACCGCTGATGCTCTCGCCGGCGCTACAAGTCCTGGCCGCCCGCGAGCGTTATTTGGCCCTGATCCTGGACGGGGCACGCTACAATATCGGCGTCAAGTACGGTTCCCTGATCGCCCAACTGGCACTGACTTTGAACGGCGACGATCGCGAGGAAGTCCTGGCTCAGTTGGTCGAGTTGCTGGCGGCACGTTACCAAGGAATCGCTTGAGCCCGCCGGTGGCGTGGGAAGGGAGCGGCGGATGACGCACGGGTTGATTCAGATCATCACCAGCGACGAGCCGGCAGTGCGTCACCGCTCGTTGGAATCCTTCTGCCGCGGGGCTTCGACCGAGCAGTTGTTCGCTGCCTGCCGGGAACTGGACCAGTTCCGCCGCCAGTGCGACAATCTGTACCAGCGGGTGCGCAGCCTGTTCTTTCTGAGCGCCATTTACCGCTATCACTTGCCGGAACGGCTGGGCAACGTGCATGCTCGCGTGCCCTTCGAGGGCTTCCAGCAATTGCTGAACCGGCGGTTCGAAGAGGCGGTCGAGCGGTTTCTGGAGGTTCAACGCCGGGACGGGCCCAGCGACACGATCGCCAGCGCGCTGGCCGCCGCCTATCGGGAACTGGGGTTCCAGACCCTGTCCAATCAGGTCCGGCACAGCGTCCGCTCGACCCGCGGCAACCAGTGGATGTTCCGCACCGGGCATCCCAGCGATCATCCGTTGCGGATCGTCCCGGAGCTAAAGCGGGTGGATCCGGAGACTTCGTTGTTCCCCGTGCTGTGGCAGCGGAATCCGGTCCGGATGGACCTTTCGCACAGCGGCTGGAGCGACATCTTCTTCCTGGGCATGGATTTTCCGGAAGGGGCCCGCGTGCTGAACGTCTCGATCGATCTGGGCGTACGGGGCCGGGATGCCGCTCCCCAACCGCCGATCGAAGTGTTCCTGCGGGTGATTGACGAGCCCGTCCTGCGGCTGGTCAGTCTGGACCTGGATGCCGCGGCGGACGTCGGTTCGCTGGCCGAAGTTTTCGACTTTGCCCGGGATTACCTGGGCTTGCTCAAGGCCGGGCTGATCGCAGCCGGCGTGTTCCCCCCCGGCTTGGAAGGCGCTCACCAGCCGCTCCGCGACGTCCTGAACCAGTTGCTCGGCCCGGGACTGGGGTTGGAGCTGGTGACCCAGGTGAAGGGCATCCCCAAAGGATCCCGGCTGGCCGTTTCCACCAACCTGCTGGCAGCCATTATCGCCGCGGCGATGCGAGCCACAGGGCAGATCGCCGGCCTGACCGGCGGGCTGAGCGAAGGCGAGCGGCGGACGGTGGCGGCGCGGGCCATCCTGGGCGAATGGCTGGGCGGGTCCGGCGGCGGCTGGCAGGACTCCGGCGGCGTCTGGCCCGGAATCAAAATGATCCAGGGGGCTGCCGCAACCGCCGACGATCCCGAGTGGAACATCAGCCGGGGATGCCTGCTGCCCCGGCACCGGGTCTACGAACCGGCCGAAGTCAGCCCCGAAACTCGGCAAACGCTCTGCCACAGCCTGGTCCTGGTGCATGGCGGGATGGCCCAAAACGTGGGGCCGATCCTGGAAATGGTGACCGAAAAGTACCTGCTGCGTTCCGAGTCGGAATGGCAGGCGCGGCAGCGAGCCATGGGGCTGTTGGAGCAAATCGACCAGAACCTGCGTCAGGGTCAGATCCGGCAGCTGGCTCGGGCCACCCAGGAGAATTTCTTCGGGCCGCTGCAAGCCATTATCCCCTGGGCCTCGAACCTGTACACGGAGACCCTGGTCGCCCGGATCGGCCGGCAGTTCGGTGATTCCTTCTGGGGGTTCCTCATGCTGGGCGGCATGTCGGGGGGAGGGATGGGGTTCTTTTTCGACCCCGCCTGCCGCTCCCGGGCCGAAATCGCGCTCCAGGAACTGCTCACGCAAACCAAGCGGGAACTGGAAAACGCCCTGCCTTTTGCCATGGAACCGGTGGTCTACAATTTCCAGATCAACGACCAGGGTACTTGGGCCCAGCTGCTGGAACGGGAGCGGGCTTTGATGCCGTTAAGCTACTACGGTCTGCTGGCTCCCCGCTGGCTGCGGCAGGAGTTCCCGACATTGCCGCCCGGGCGGCGTGCCGAGCTGTTGCGATTCACGTCCAATTCCCGCGAGGACCCGCGGCTGAGCGGCGCTGCCACGTTGCTGTTCTCCCGTCTGTTCCCGCAAGCGTCCCCGCAGGAGACCCGCCAGGCCGGGCTCGAACAGCTGCTGCAGGAAAACGGGTTCGATCCGGAGCTGCACGAGCAGATTCGCCGCGACATGCGGGCCGGCCGAATCGGGCTGGCCCACAACCGCTTGCCCCCCAGCACCGTGATCGAGGATGTGCGGCCGGGCGATGTGTTGGACGGCGTCACCCGGGAGGATCCGCAATTGCGGGAACTGGGCACGGCCGCATTGCGCGACGGCCAAGCGGCCGTGATCACGCTGGCCGCCGGTGCCGGGAGCCGCTGGACGCAAGGCGCAGGCGTGGTCAAGGCCTTGCATCCCTTCTGCCGGTTCGACGGCGCCTATCGGAACTTCATCGAAGTGCATGTGGCCAAGAGCCGCCGCACCGGCCGGGCGTTCGAAGCGGATGTGCCGCACGTGATCACCACCAGCTATCTGACCCACGCCCCGATCGCGGCGTTTGTCGCCAACGCGATGCCCGCGGAACAACCGCGGCTGTACCTCTCACGCGGCTGTTCCGTCGGGTTGCGGATGATCCCCACCACTCGAGACCTCCGCTTCGCCTGGGAGGAAATGCCGCAACAGCTGCTGGATGAACAAGCCCAGAAGATGCGGGAGAGTCTCCATGCCGCACTGATCAACTGGGCGGAGAACTGCGGTGGCGGGAACGACTATACCGACAACCTGCCCCTGCAATGCCTGCATCCGGTCGGCCACTGGTTCGAAATCGCCAACCTGCTCCGCAACGGAACCCTGCGACGGATGCTGCAGCAGCGGCCGCAACTGCGGTACCT
>SLMF01000546.1 GCA_007133715.1 Planctomycetaceae bacterium | reverse complement strand
TTTCTTAACGGAACCAAAGAAGTAGGACGGACACTCCTGTCCGTCATTTCCCGCACGACGGACAGGAGTGTCCGTCATACATTGTGTTAGGAAACTCATGGCCGGGTGCTTAGAACCCCGTTGGGGTTCGGAGGCGATGGGTTGGGGAGTTGACTGCCGGTTTGGCCCGTGGTCGAAAAATCGCGAAAAGATTCTTTTTTGGCCGCCAAGCTGCAAAATTCCAGGGAGTTTCGACCGGCTCTGCGGGGAAGCCGTTTTTTGCACCTCATTCAAAGCCTTACATAGAAAGCAATTCCGTACAACGCAACCGGCTCCGTGGCGGAGCCCAAGCCTTGACGCCCGCAGCGGCTCGAGTTACAACCACCCCGCATCCTGCCCGCGAGGATCGCACCCGCGGGCTGCGGCCTGCCCACCCTCTGGGGAAACCGGATGGCCCCTGCCCCGTGACGTTTTGCTCGAGTTTCAAGATGGACTATTGGAAACACAAGACCGTGGTGGTCACCGGAGGTTCGCAAGGCTTAGGGCGGGCGATCGCCCAGGCCTTTGCCCACGCCGGGGCACGACTGGTGCTGGCCGCCCTGCCGGATCCCCAACTGCCCGCCAGCACCGCAGCCTTGCAGGCCACGGGGGCCGAGGTCCTCGGCGTGCCCACCGACATCACGCGGCCGGCCGACGTCGAACAACTGGTCGAACAGACGCACCAGCATTTCGGACCGATCGACGTGCTGGTCAACTGTGCCGGACGTTCGGCCCGCGGCCACGTGCTGGAGACCACGCCCGAGCAGTTCCAGCAGCTGCTGGACTTGAATTTCTTGGCCCTGGTCCGCTGCACCCGCGCCTTTAGCGCCGATCTGCTCGCCACGCGGGGGCACTTGATCAACATCGGATCGCTGGCCGCCAAATCGGCTTCCCGTCACCTGGGCGCCTATGCGGCCAGCAAGTTCCCCGTCGCCGCCTACTCCCAGCAACTGCGGCTGGAACTGAACTCGCAGGGCCTGCATGTGCTGCTGGTCTGCCCCGGACCGCTGGCACGCCCCGATGCCGGACAACGCTACGACGCCCAGACGTCCGACCTGCCCGCAGCGGCACGGCAGCCCGGCGGGGGCGTGCGTCTGAAAGGGCTCCCGCCCGAAAAACTGGCGGCCGCAATCCTGCAAGCCTGCCAGCGACGACAGCCTGAATTGATCCTGCCTCGCCGAGCGCGACTGCTGTTCGCAATCGCCCAACTCGCACCCACCCTCGGCGACTGGATCCTGACCCGCATGACACGCTGACTTCGAATTCCCCCCCCCGCGTGTCGAGCGGACCGCGATCGGTCTACAGCAGGATATCCGTCACCGGATGCTGGGGTTCGACGCCCGTCAGTCGGACATCCAACCCTTGGAATCGGTAGGCCAGCCGTCGGTGATCCTGTCGGTAAGTCGCCGACATGACCAATTGCTTGAGCAACGACTTCACGTCCCAGCCGCTCTCGCGAAACTCGACGGCTAACCAGTCCAGCAGCTGGGGATGGCTGGGCGGTTCGCCTTGCGAGCCGAAATCGTCCGCCGTCACCTGCCAAACCAAAAACCATCAACGCCTGGCCACAAGGTGCCGTATCGCCACCCACATAGGTCCGTATCTCCGAGTTGGCGGGCCATGTGGGCGTTGGCGGGCCGACGGCACGGGACCCGCATCCCGAGCATCAAAAGGCTAGTCGAAACGCGCGGCCACGCGGCGGTGGAACCTTGTTGGCTGGCCGTGGTCCGGTGGCGAGCCGTATTGGGGTTTGGTAGTCTGGTCGCACGCGTGGCGCAGCGTGCTTCAATCGCTTCCTCAGAGGGAACTCGGTCCTTTGGACACCAATGGAATGAACAAACGGCAACAGGATCTTTTCGGCACCCTTCCCCCGTGGGAGGAAGACGAAGCGCGGGCGTGTCTGGTCGCCCGCATCGTGTTTGCCTCGCCGCCGCATGGGCCGCTGGACTATCGGGTCCCCGAGCACTTTTCGGGGGTGCTGGCGGTGGGCAAGCGGGTCCGGGTGCCGCTGGGCCGCAGCAATCGTGGCCAGCAAGGGTATTGTGTCCAGCTGGGCTACGACACCGCGTGCGCGGGTCCGTTGAAAACGATCCTCGAGATCCTGGATGACCAGCCCTTGCTGTCGCCAGCGATGCTGGGGTTGGCGGAGTGGCTTGCGGAGTATTATCTGTGCCCGCTGGGAACGGCTTTGGAGGCGATTGTGCCGGCGGGGGTGCGGGGTTCGATGGGAACCCGCGAGTTGACTTTTCTGAGTGTCCCCACGCGGGTGGCAGCGCGGATCACCCAGCTCCAGCTACCGCCCAAACAGCAGCAGGCCTTGGAGGTCTTGGCGAGTTCGCCTCGCCCGTTGACCGTGCAAGAGCTGGCTCGTGCCGCCCGCTGTACGGTGGCCCCGATCAACGCGTTGCGAGGGAAGCAGTTGGTCCAGAGCCAGCGGCGGCGGGTCGCTTCGGTCGAAATCACGGATCGGGCGGAAGCGGCCCAGTCGCCCCCTGAGCTGAATGCCGATCAGCAGCAGTCGCTGGACACAATCCTGGAGGCCTTGGATTCCGGTCGCCAGGAAACGTTTGTGCTGCATGGGGTGACGGGCAGTGGGAAGACCGAGGTGTATATCCGAGCGATCGAGCAACTGATCGGTTTCGGGCGTCAGGCGATCGTTCTGGTCCCCGAAATTAGCTTGACGCCCCAGACCCGCCAGCGATTCCGCTCGCGTTTCGAGCGGGTGGCCGTGCTGCACAGTCATCTGAGTCAGGCGGAGCGGCACTGGCATTGGCAGCGGATCGCTCGGGGCGAGGTCCAGGTGGTAGTCGGGGCCCGCAGTGCGATTTTCGCTCCCACCCCACAGCTGGGGATGATCGTATTGGACGAGGAGCATGACGCTTCGTTCAAGCAGGATCAGATCCCGCGTTACCACGCCCGGGACGTAGCGATTTGGCGTGCTCGAGCGGAGCGGATCCCGCTGGTACTGGGGTCGGCAACGCCCTCTTTGGAAAGCTGGCATCGCACTCAGACGGGTGAGTTTCGGTTGCTGGATTTGCCGTCTCGGGTACTTCAGCGTCCGTTGCCGGAAGTGACCACGATCGACCTGCGTCTGGAATTCCGCCGCAGCGGGGGCGGTGCGATCAGTCGTCCGTTGCACCAGTCGGTGACGCAAGCCCTGCGCGAGGGTGGTCAAGTCATTTTATTGTTGAACCGCCGCGGATATTCGACCAGCATCCAATGCCCCTCCTGCGGTCATGTGGTGCGGTGCAAGGACTGCGACATCGCCCTGACGGATCATCGCGTGGAGCATCTGGCGATCTGCCATTACTGCGACTATCGTTGTGCGAGGCCCGCGGTCTGTCCGGAGTGCGGTTTTGCCGGCATCCGTTTTTCGGGGCAGGGCACCCAGCGGTTGGAGCAGGAGATTGCTCGGCGGTTTCCCGGCGTGACCGCCCTGCGGATGGACTCGGACACCATGCAGCGTCCGGGCAGCCACGAAGCGGCACTGGCTCGCTTTCGTTCGGGCGAGGTGCAGATCCTGTTTGGCACCCAGATGATCGCCAAAGGGCTGGACTTTCCCAACGTGACGCTGGTTGGCGTGATCAACGCGGACACCGGCTTGAATTTCCCCGACTTTCGGGCGGCCGAACGCACGTTCCAGCTGGTCACCCAGGTCGCCGGTCGTACGGGGCGGGGCGAACGGGGCGGGCAAGTGCTGGTCCAGACGTTCAACCCCGAGCACCCGGCGATTCAGGCGGCCGCACGGCACGATTACCAGCGCTTTGCCGCCCAGGAGCTACCCACCCGAGCCCAATTCCGTTACCCACCCTATGAAACCATGGCCCGGCTGATCGTCCGCAGCCCTTCCGAGACGG
>SLMF01000276.1 GCA_007133715.1 Planctomycetaceae bacterium | reverse complement strand
CGGGAAGAGGGCTGCCAGATCGTCCGGTCCGATCGGCTGGCCCGTTCCCGGATGCAGCACGGGCGGCAGGGGTTCGGGCAGGTCGGCCTGGAGGTTGTACCAGGCTCGGGGTAGTTGTTCTTCATCCAGCAAATACTTGATCTGTTTGCTCATCCGCCATCTCCAAAGCAAGAATTGAAACGACAAGCGTAAACGAAGGCCGCCCCGCTGTAAAGCGTTCTGGAAACCAACTTGGTTGGCGACCCCGCTCGGATGAGCTAAGATACCTTCAAGACGGGGCTTTTTTGGCTGTTTTTTTTCGGGAAACCTTCCCATGCATGCTCTTCGCTCTTCGGGCAAGTGGTGGCGGCTGACGCTGCTGGTACTGATGGGGGCCATGCCGAGCGGAGCCGTACCGGCGGTCGGAGAGGAGGCGGCGGAAGAGCTGACGCCCTGGAAACGACCGGTGCTGATCGAGTTCCAGGGCATGATAACCCCGATGTTGGAGCAGTTCGTCAGCCGCCAGCTCGAGGTGGCTCGCCAGCAGCAAGCCGACGTGGTGATCTTGGAGATCGAGAGTCCCGGGGGGATGGTCGATCCGAGTTTCGCGATCGCCCAGACGCTGCGCCAGGTCGATTGGGCGCGGACCATCGCTTTCATTCCTCGCGAGGCGCTCAGCGGGGCCGCGGTGGTGGCCCTGGGTTGCGACGAGATCTACCTGCACCCCGAAGCCTACATGGGCGATGTGGGCGTCCTGATCATGGGCGAGGATTCGCTGTTCCGCTATGCCGAAGAAAAAGTGCGGACGAACATCGCGCATCAATTGCGTGAATTGGCAAGCGCTCGCGGGCGCCCCCCCGCCTTGGCCGAAGCAATGGTCAACATGGAGCTGGTCGTCTACCAGGTGACGAATCGCCAGACCGGCGAGCAGACGTTTATGTCGCAGGAAGAACTGGATGCGGCAGAGGACGGTCCCGACTGGGAACGAGGTGTCCCGGTCTTCGAGTCCCGGGAGAAATACTTCCTGCAGGTCAGCGGGCAGCGAGCCACCGAATTGCAATTGGCGGAAGGCACGGCAGGCGACCGCCACGAATTGCTGGACCAATTGGGCATTCAGGGCGAATTGACCGTTCTGAAACCCACGGCCGTGGATACGGCCGTGTTCCTCCTGAACCTTCCCCTGATTACCGGGTTGCTGTTCGTTGTCGGCCTGGTCGCCCTGTACGTGGAATTGAGCGCGCCCGGAATCAGCGTGGGCGGACTGATCGCCATGCTCTGCTTCGCCTTGTTTTTCTGGAGTCGTTTTCTGGGGGGCACCGCGGAAATCTTGGAAGTGCTGCTCTTCCTGTCCGGTGTGGTGTTTCTCGCGGTGGAAGTCTTCGTCCTGCCCGGCTTTGGCGTGGCCGGACTCCTGGGACTCCTGCTGATGTTCTCAGGGGTCGTGATGGCCAGTCACCATTTCGTCGTGCCCGAAACCCCGCGCCAGTTGTCGGCCTTGGCCCATACCATGCTGGTTGTCGCCAGTTCGGGAATCACCTTTCTGGTGGTTGCCTCGTTCCTGAGTCGTTATTTCGGGATGCTTCCCGTACTCAATCGATTGGTACTGCAGGCGGAGGGTGGCTCGGAAAGGAGCCCGCGAGCTTCGTCCGCTACACAGGCAGCTCTCGCCGGTCCGTCGGTCGGAGTCGGCGATTTGGGCCGAGCCCATTCCGCGTTGCGGCCCGCGGGAAAGGCTTGGTTTCAGGACGAATTGCTGGACGTGATGACCGATGGCGACTTTGTCGAGGCGGGCCGGCAGGTCCGCATCCTGGAAATCCAGGGCTCACGCATTGTGGTGGCGGAAGCCGAGATCTAGCAGACACGCCGCTTGGCCACCAACAGGGTCCGGTCCTCGTGACGATCCTCGCGGGTATGCTGGGCCAAAAACGCTTGAGTCCTGCGGACCAGTTCCTCGGCCGTGAGCTGATAGTGCTGGCGAAGATGGCGGTACAGGTCCCGTCGCTGCCCGGGTTTCAGAGCACGCAGCCCTCCTTCGCTGAACACGACCAACGCTTCGGAAGGTTCGATGCGCTCGACCCGCTGGCGATATTCGGCCTCGGGCTGGGTCCCCAAGGGCAATTCTTCTTCGCAGTTCAACGGGCGCAGCTGCTCGCCCACCACCCAAGCCTCCGCAGGTCCGGCCGCCGCGTACTTTAACCGCCCGCTGTCGGGATCGATCAATGCGTAGAACAGGGAAGCGAACTGGTCACCCGCCGAGGCGCTCCACAGGGTTTCATTGACGCGTACCAGCAGCTGGGACACGGTATGCCGGTAGTTCGCGTGGGCGCGCAAGGCGGTGTGCAGGGCGGCTGCAGTCAAGCTGGCTTCGATCAGTTTCCCTTGGGCGTCTCCCACGGCGATCCCCAGCTGGCCACTGGGCAGCACGAACCAATCGTGAAAGTCACCCCCCACCGGACCGGCTTGATCGGTCGCAGCGGCCAGTTGCCAGCCGTGGAGCAGGGGGGTGATCTGCGGGCAACGGCCGTTCTGCCGTTGGGCCGCGTAGTCCAGTTGGCGTTGGAGCGGCCGCGTCTGCAGGTTTTCCCGCAGCAGGATTTCCCGCTCGAACTCGGCAGCCAAACGCCCCGCGACGATTTCCAGGAGTTGGGTTTCGCCCTGAGAAAAAGGACGCGTCTGTTGACAAAACGCCCACAAGGTGCCCAAAGGAAGTGTGGGACTGGAAATCGGCACGCACACGGCAGAACGAAACTCCTCGGGAACCTCCCCGTCCGATGCCAGCAGGGAATCTCGAATCACGACGGTGTGACCCACCAGGGCTTCCAGATCCGCGGCCGCATTCTGCAACGGACGCGGAGGTTCCAAGAACCGCGTCGCGGGCAGGCCCCAACAAACACGCAACTTCAAACGGCGGGTGTCTTCATCCAGCAAATACGCCGCGACCGCTTGGCAACCAAGGGCCTCGCCCGCCGCCCGCAACACGGCCTCCAAACGGTCAGCCAAATGCGGTTCGCCGCGGGTCGGAAAGGTCATCGGGACCGACGCCGCCAATTCGGCTTCCCGCTGCCGCAACGCCTCCTGTGTCTGCTGCAGATGCTGTAACACGTGCGCGATCGCCTCGGCCAAAGCACCGATCCGTCGCGGATCCTGGCCATGAGGACCGTGAGACGCCCCTTGAGCAGCATCCCGCCGCAAAAAACGCGCGGAAGAATCGTTCGAGGCAACGGAGCAAGCCACCGCCGACCGTGGATCGCCGTTCTCTTCCAACTCCGAAACCGCCTGCAAATGACAGCCCGTCGCACGATAAAAATCAGCTCGCAACGAATCCAAACTGGGAACCGGACACCCCCCCACCGAGAGTTCCGTGTTTCCCCCTTCTACGTGGAGTCGCAAATAGTCGGGGAGCTGGGAACGCATCGGGATCACCTTTCGCTGGACGACCTCGCAAAACAGGCTCGGCATCCTGGTGATCGCTGCGATGCTCATCGAAAGCCCGCGGATTCAGGCTGCCACTACAGGCCACATAGATTGCGCATGTTACGCTTAGCCCTCTGTTTACTGAAAACTCGCAAACGTTACATATTGCCATCGTCCGGAATTTGCGCAATTTGAAGAAGATCTACGGACTGGCGAACCTGAAAGACACCAATCGCTTGCATTGCCCATAGAATCCGCGTAACCGAAGTCGTTATGATTATCCGGAGAAGACACC
The DNA here is from genome assembly GCA_007133715.1 of Planctomycetaceae bacterium. GTDB lineage: Bacteria > Planctomycetota > Planctomycetia > Pirellulales > Pirellulaceae > SLMF01. Next base: position 193 of record SLMF01000276.1, on the reverse strand, counting down.
TATGGGGGGATGGTTCCCGCGGCGGATCGAACGCTCGTTCCGCGTCCTGACCGCGAGAGCAGTCTCTCTCGACCATTCACTTCCCCTCGACAAGGGTAAACAGGCGGCTTTCAAAACGTCTCCTAACCCTTCTTAAGAGGTTTCCTGGACGGTAAAATCGGCAATCGCACGATCGGAAACAACGCCCCAATCT
>SLMF01000375.1 GCA_007133715.1 Planctomycetaceae bacterium | reverse complement strand
GGAGCCGCGGGACCGCAGGCGCCTTGGATGCAGCCGCCACGGCGTGGAGCCGCGGGACCGCAGGCGCCTTGGATGCAGCCGCCACGGCGTGGAGCCGCGGGACCGCAGGCGCCTTGGATGCAGCCGCCACGACGCGGAGCCGTGGGACCGCAGGCACCTTGGATGCAGCGACGGGACCAGCAGCCCCGGCGACAGCAAGGGCAGGGGATGGGGGATGCGCAAAGATCGCGTTGGCGTGGCTGGGCAACTCCCGGTGACGAGCCCGCAGACTCGGTAAGGGAGGAAGAAGCGGTTGAGGCGGAAGTGGATGCCGTTGTCTCTGCAGACGAGCCGGTCTCTGAGGACGTCCCGGAAGAGGGCGCCGCGGAAGAAACGGTTCCTGACGGGAGGGCAACGGACGATACGGTAACCGCGGAGGAGGCATCCGAGACGGAAGAAGACGAGTCAGCGGCAGGTGAAGTCCTCGAAGACGAAGCCATAATGGGGATTGAAGACATTGAGGCACCCGACGAGGAGATCGCACACTAGCAGTCAGTTAGCAGAAGGATTTTCGGCACGAGCGAGCAGTTCGGCCGGGGGGAAGCCCCCCAAGCAAGCAAAAGGACGGTCGCCGCGAGCCCCCCCAGGAATCGCCCGCAAGCGGCCGTCTTCTAAGAACCTCCCGGGCCCATCGGTCCGGGAGGTTCTTTCTTTCACGTCTGTCGGTTCGCTCGCATCAAACGATTTCGGGAACCACCCACGGCTCACGATACTCACGTTTGAAGAGATTCATCGCCTCCGGGCAATCGACATGTTCCGTTTCGGGATCGATCGCCAGTTTCCGGCCACCCAAGCGATAGCTCATGTTCGCGTAGTGGATCCACAGCGTACTGATGTGGCCTTCCAGTACATCGCCCGTCGGCTTTTCGCGGGAACGGACACACGCGATGAAGTTCTCCAGATGTTCCGGATCGGGAAAGCGGCCGAACATTTCGTCGCGGACGACCGGTTGGCGGCTATGCGGCCGCACAAAGACCTGCCACCCCCCCCCATGACGCCCGACGACCATCATGCCTTCGGTCCCGAAGATTTCGATCCGGGTGGAATTCTGCATCCAGTAGGGGAACATATCGGTGTCGCGCACCGTGCTGTCGGTCTTGAGCATGTAGTTGCCGTACAGGGTCAGTTCGAAGCTGACGGTGAGCGAATCGAAGTCATAGAGCGCCATTTGGGTATCGGGGGATTCGGCCACCAATTGGTTCGGGTCTGTGGCGAAGCGTCCGCCGGTGCAGTAGACGGATTTGGGGTAGGTGACTCCCAGCAGCCAGCGGGCCAAATCGATCTGATGGCTGGCATCATTGGCGATATCACCGCCTGAGTAACGCCACAGATGATGCCAAGTGCGGTGCAATCCGACGTTGTAGGGATGCTCGGGGGCCGGCCCATTCCAGGCATCCCAATCCAGACCTTCCGGAGTATCACTGTTGGGCTGGGGGCTCATCATTCCATAGGGCGGTTTCTGGTTGTAAATTTTGCAGAGGTGGACGGTACCCAGCCTTCCTTCCTCGAGATACTTCCGCGCGGCCATATTGTAGGGTGCGCTGCGGTTTTGGAAACCGATTTGCACGACGCGTTCGTGCTTTCGGGCAGCCGCCACCATCTGCTGGCCTTCCCAGCAGCTATGGTGAGCCGGCTTCTCCACAAACACGTCCTTTCCGGCTTGACACGCCCAGACCGTGGACAGGGCATGCCAGTGGTCTGGAGTTGCGCTGACGATGGCATCCACTGCGGGGTCATCGAGAGCCCGTCGCAGATCCTGCGAGACCTGCGGCTCCCGTCCGCCCTGCATCTCGGCGATCGTTTTGACCCGGGCCTGGAGGCGGTTGGCATCGGCATCGCACAGCCACGCGTACTCACAGTCGCCTCGGCTGAGGAAGCTGCGATCGGGATGGGCCGCTAGCGCAGAGCCGCGGCCGCCCATGCCGACGGCGGCCAGGACAACTTTGTCGGCCGCTGGGGTCGCTCGCGCGGACTGACTGTTTTGAAGGATGGTCCATCCGGCAGCCACGCCCAAGGCGGTACTGGTGGACTGAGCGAAGAATCGACGGCGATGGATACTTGACATAGTAGGTCTTTCCGTTCAGGAAAAAGAGTGCGGTCACCAACACCCCCCGATTCTCGATTCTCCGAGCTCCCGGGTCAATCCAAGGTTCGGACCCATTTACAACTTCGCAGGATTTCCGGTACGATACGGCCGTGAGTGTTTCCATTCTAATTGAATCTGCGAAAGGAGCTTTTAACATGGCGATGAGAACGGTTGGTGAAACGGTTGAGGAAGGGACGCGGGGCATGAGCAAGACGGAAGCGATTCGCGCGGCGCTCAAGAAGGATCCGGGCGTGATGCCCAAGGCACTCGCCGAAAAGCTCACTGCCATGGGCTTTGAAGTCAAGCCCCAGCATGTGAGCACGATCAAGAACGTGCTCAAGAGGGAGGCCGAGGGCAAGCTTCCCGCACCGCGAGGGCGTCGGGGTCGTAGACCCGCAGCCGAGCGTCTCGCCAGCCCGGCCACGGCCAGCCCGGCAGTGGCCAGCCCGGCACCGCCGGAAGACATTTCCTTTGAATCGCTGCGTAAAGCCAAAGAACTGTCGGCCGAGTTGGGCGGAATTGAGAAAGCGAAAGAGGCTCTGGACGCACTGGTCCAATTGACAGGCTAAACCGCGACCGCCGCACGAAACCGCCACCGCACCCAAGAGCCATCAGATCGCCCGAGGCCTTTTCAGGGAGGAGATGAGCATGCGGAAGCTGATCGAAGGTTTTCGCCAATTTCAACGCGACTATTACAGCTGTCACGAGCATCTCTTTCAGCGGTTGGCACGGGGCCAGCAGCCAGTGGCCCTGTTCATCACCTGCTCCGATTCCCGTATCGACCCTTGTCTTCTGACGGGAACGGAACCCGGCGAGTTGTTCACGATTCGGAATGCGGGCAATCTTGTTCCCCGCTACAACCACCTTTCGGGTAGTGAAGCGGCGACGATTGAGTATGCGATCCGTGTGCTCAAGATTCGAGAAATCATTGTTTGTGGGCATTCGCATTGCGGCGCGATGGGCGGCCTGCTGCACCCCGAACAACTGGAAGAATTGCCCGCAGTCGAGGCATGGCTCGAGCATGCCAAACCGCCGGGACGCCGGGTAGAAGACGCCTGGGCCCAGCTGAGCGACGAAGAAGATCGCATGAACGCGGCGGTGCGACAAAACGTGCTGGTGCAACTGGAAAACCTCCGCACTCATCCGTGTGTGGCGGAGGGATGTGAACGAGGCGAACTGACGCTGTACGGCTGGATTTATCAGTTCGAGTGTGGAAAGGTGTACGCTTACGACCCGCAGCAGGGCGATTTTCTTCCCCTCGAAAAAGGGGCTGCACGCACTTCAGAGACTGCCAGGCAATAGCGGGGGGGTGTCACTGCGTCCGATCACGTAGTCGTCTTTGTCCGCACCGGCCTCCGCTACGCCATAACGGTTGACGAACAGCGCATTACGCGGTGCAATCTCGACTGGATCGACGATAAATTCGATCCGGCAGTCCTCGAACAGCACATTCTGACCGTGACCGCAGTGATTGCTGCTTTGACGTCGCGAGAGATGCAAGCTGGGAGCATCCGACATCACCGCATAGTGACTGCGACCTTCATCCCGTGGCGGAAAGTACTGACCCCCTATTCGGTATCCAAGCGTGTAGCCATAACTGCCACCCATGCGGCGATGTAAACGCTTCAGCAGTCGACCTTCAGCTTGATCAATCTCCTCCAGCGTGGGGGGGTTCCAGGAGACAGGCTCTTGCGCCAAGCTTGAACCGGGGCAGACCAGGATCTGGCTATCTACCAAGAATTCCTGTTCTAAGAGGATCGGAGC
>SLMF01000288.1 GCA_007133715.1 Planctomycetaceae bacterium | reverse complement strand
GGGTCACGCCACAGGTCGCCCGGCGTTTGCTCTCGCAACCGCATTTGCACGTCTTGCTAGAGCAGTCGCTGCAGCGACTGGCACCTTGACGGGCCGGTCTCGAAACGGCGAGCGTTTCTCGGGGATCAGCGGCGTCCGCGTTGCATCGTGCGCTCGGTTCCGGGTGCCACCCGGCTGCGCCAATCCGGTCGCGCCCCGGGCTCGGGCTGCGTTCGCGTACCCCCTGGATTCGGAGCCGTGCCAGCGGAGGCCTCGTCGTTTGCCGGTCGCGCATCGGCCCGGGGAGCAGGTCGCGCCTCGGCAGCCGAAGAACGCGTTGCCGCCGCGCGGTCCCCGCTGGACGGCCCCGCTTCACGCAACAGGAGTGCATCGTTCATCGGCGGGGCCGTCCCGGTGGCCTGTGCCAGACTCTGCCCCAACGGTACCTGAAACTGCTTTTCCAAATCCGGGGCCTCCATTTCCACACTCCGCTGATTGATCTGGCGAATGGTGACCGGAATCTCGCCCACCTGAAATTCCTCGCCCTCATGAAGCTTCAAAGTCTTCGCTTCGGTGCGCAGATTGATCCAGGCCTGGCGACGGCCTCCCGATTCCGTGATCGCGGTCACAAAGGCGAACTGAGCCTCTTCGAAACTGGGCGGGCGCGCGACGGGCGGTGGGGGCGGCGGCGGAGCGGCCGGAGGTGGTTCTACCGTGATCCGCATCGATCGGCGGTGACTCAGCGGCGGCCAACCGTCGTCCGTGACCACAAAATCCACCTCGTAACGACCCGGCGTCTGCGGCCGCCAACTGAATTGACCACTCCGACGATCCAAACGCGCGCCCGGCAAGTCGCCCTCCAACCCGAATTCCAAGGTGTCCCAAGGATCCGACTCCTCGGCGCTCAGCGTGAACGAAATCGTGCTGCCCACCGTCGCCGTCCGATCGGACAAGGAAGCCAAACGCGGCGGCCGATTGGCAGCCCCCAACATGTTGCGGTGCAGGATGGTCGTCATGTAATCCTGCATGTCACCAAACGCCAAACGGCCCGAGGCAAAATCGCTGAGCTGGTCCTCGTGAAGCGCCGTCGGCAGCGACAAAGCCTCTATCGCCACCGCCACATCCAATTGACGAGAACGACTGACCGGCTTGACGTGCAGCCTGCGGATGCGGTGCAAATAATCCGCCTCGTAAAAAGTATGGAGAAACTGCACCACCTGTTTCAAATCACCCCGGCCGCTGAGCGTAAAACCCAATTGATGATACAGCTCGCGACTGGTAGTCGAAGCGACCACGTTGACGTTCGGTTCATCAAAACCGATTTCGGTAACGGCTTCCAGTAGCCACGTCTGATACAGCGAACGAGCCTTCTGCACGTCGGCAGGCAGCGCCCGGCGTTCATATAATTGCATGCGATCCGCGGCCAGCTGACTGAGTCGGACAATTTGCCGCTTCTCTTGCAATTCACTTTCCAGAGCCCGCAAACTCGCCCGCCGCATATCGATACTGCGAACGACCCCCTGCGCACCGTAAAGCACGCCTGCCAGCAGCAGGAGCAGGCCTACCAGCGCACCCAACAGTTTCTCACGCTTCGTCATCTTGGAAGGTCTCCTCCGCAGTGATAGGTTCCCGATCTGCCGCACCGGCAGTATCCGACCCGTCCAACCCGTCCAACCCGTCCAACCCGTCTGACCCGTCCAACCCGTCCAACCCGTCTGACCCGTCTGACACGTCTGACCCGTCTGACCCGTCTGACCCGTCTGACCCGTCTGACACGTCTGACCCGTCTGACCCGTCTGACACGTCTGACCCGTCTGACACGTCTGACCCGTCTGACACGTCCGACACGTCTGACCCGTCTGACACGTCTGACACGTCTGACACGTCTGACACGTCTGACACGTCTGACACGTCTGACACGTCTGACACGTCTGACACGTCTGACACGTCCGACGCGTCCCTTGTGTCCAAACTGGCGTAGACCATTTCCTCTAAATCAGGAGGGGCCACCACGATCGTCTCTCGGAATTGCCAGGGCAATTCCCTGCGCCGTTCATCCAATTGGGAACCGCTTCCGCTGACTTTGCGTCGCTCGTCGCGCAGCTTGTTCTCCAAATCGCCAATGACGCTGGGTTCCCGCACGAACCCTTCTAACAGGATTTGGCCACCACCCGTGGGAATCGAATTGAACGATGCGGAAGCAACCAGAGCGTCCTCCGCCGGAGGCAGGCGTTCGGACAACAGGTACATCTCGTCCAACCAGTTCACATCGCCGAGGACGAACCGGTCGATTTCACGGACGTCACTTTCCAACTGTCCCGCGATCTCGACCTGCTGGTTCAGATCCTGAGCCTCGGCTTGCAGGGCCGCGATGCGGGTGTCGTAGCCGCGCACATAGACCCACAACAGGATGGCCAACAGTCCGGCACAAACCACGGCGAGTCCAGCGAAGGCGGCGTAGCGCACGCGGCGGTCGACCGCCGGGGTCCGGCGTCGCGGGTTGAGAAAATCCAGCGTGGGGGCATTGCCGCGGGCCTCGTCCTGCAGCAAACCCAACAGTGCGGCATAACGCCCACGCTGCTCGGGCAGCACGGCCGTCGATTCCCAACGCACCGCATCGAACGGATCGAAAACCTCGACCGCCATCTCCAATGCCTGGCGAAGCTCTTCGGGCAGCGTGCCCAGCTCGTTCCCCGCGCCGACCAGCGTGACACGTTCCATCGGCTGGTCACCAAACTGGTTCTGGGCGGCCGCAATCGTCCGGCGAATTTCCACCACCAGGGGGCGTGACGGTTGGTCCGCAACGATCCGGACACTTCGCACCAAGACCGCTTGGCCACCGATCAGTACCGTGACATCGGCTTCTTCCCCATTCAATTCCACCAGCAACTCCGAGTCGCGGCTGGTCGTGTGGCGGCTGAAAAGCGAGGCCGATGCGAAGGGGCGCAGGACGGCCCGCTGTGGAGCGGCATGGCATGCTGCCGCGCACCGGTACACCTCCTCCAGCACGGACGGTGGCAGGGAGGCCGCCAGAATCTGAAACTGGGAACGCTGGTCATTCTCCAGCCGGACGAAATCCAAGGGCCCTTCTTCCGAAAGCGAGGCAAACTGCCGCATCGCCTGGAAACGCACCAGTTCGGGAAGCTCATCGTCCGGCACCGGGGGCGTTTGCAGCACCCGCAATTCGGCCCGACCCCGCGGAATCGCCACCAACCACTCGCCACGTCCCGCACCGCGTTCGGTCAGCGACTCGGCCAAACGAACAAACCGCGCTCCCGGCTCGTCCCCATCATCCCCACCGCACCAGTCGAGCGACCAAGCCGCCTCCAATACCAGTTCATGTCCCGTTACGCGACCTGTTGCCACGCGGGCTCCCCGTGCGTCCCATTCTACTGCCAACAATCGCGACATCAGTCCGGTTCTCCTGCCTTGCGTCCCGCCGCAGCCGCGGCTACATCTCATCGCCCAAGGGAACCCCCAGGGTCTCCAGCGAATAACCTCGACCCAAATGTGTGAGGTCTCTCCACAATAACACCCGCGGCACCCCTTCGGTGGCGTCCAAAATCACTTCCAAGCGCGCTGCCGCGCGACCGTCATCGTAATATCCGACCACTTGTGCCGAATACACATCCCCGCCCCCACAAACGAAGGGAACCAACGCCCGCATCTGATCCAGCGTGACAATGCCGTCCGTCAGTAACCAGGTTTCATGCCGTTGGTGAGGTGCGTCCAGCCACGGATCCGCGACCCGCTGGTTCAATATCTGTTCCACAATCTCCTCACTCATCCCCGGTATTCCCAACAGCACCTCACGCGGCGCTTGACTCAAACTGATCCGACCCGGAATGCTCGATCGCTCGACCACCGTCACTTCGTCCATCAACTCGACCATGTACGTGCCCATCGATACCACATCGTC
>SLMF01000723.1 GCA_007133715.1 Planctomycetaceae bacterium | reverse complement strand
CTTCGGAACGGAGAATGGCCATCCAGGTGCCGTCCGGGAGGCGTTCCACCCAAGCTTCGCGGACCGCCAGCGTTTCGGGCTGGTTGATATGTCCTGAACATCACGCGGCTCTGATCACTGCCTGCCACTGACCCCGCTGCGTCGGGGAGGCCCTTCGAATCGTCTTTCGCCTCGGCCGACATGAAAGCACCGGCTGCCGAAGCGGTAGGGTACCCCTGAAATCAAACGTCCGGTTCCAAACCGAGTGCCCGAATTTGAGCTCGCAAACGTTCCACCCGCCGACGTTCCTGGTGCCTCAATTCGGCCATTTCAATGTAACTGATCAGGGGGTCACCGTCCGGACCAAGCACCTGCAATTCCCCCAAGGACATATCGAACCGGATTCCTAATCGCGGACTGACCCAGCCGTCCATCTGGGGAATTCGCTCGAGATGCTCGCCGCGTCGAATCCAGCCCTCCAAATGGGCTGCATGCGGATCGTAGACGTAAAACTCCTCGACGCCATAACGCTCGTAAAACCGGAGCTTTTCAAGCCGATCGGCGGCACGGTTCCCGGGCGAAAGGATCTCGAAGGTGACCTGCGGAGCAATGCCACCCTCCTCCCACTGGCGATACGAACCCCGGTCGCCCTTGGGACGCCCCAACACGACCATCACGTCGGGGGCGGTACGCAGCCGATTGTTGCCCTCGACCGGGTACCACAGCAGGTCTCCGGCCACAAACACCTCGGGATCCCGGCGAAACATCGCATCCAAACCGCCCTGCAGCGTCTGGATCCAACGGAACTGAACCGTGTTGTCGGCCATCGGTTGCCCATCGCTGTCAGGATACTCGATTTGCGATTGCGCGCGTCTCGCCTCGGTAGTACTCATGGCTTTCGAACCTTCACGTAGCGTTCCCTTCGCCGCCCCCGAATTACGCTTTTTCCATTCTACCCGGCCTCCCAGGGGAGTACCAGCTGTTCATCTTGTCGACTTGGTGGTGCTGCCTTCGAGCCACGGCTCCCCGCTGCTGGGTATCAGGGCACGTCAGTTCGATCGAATTCGCGCAGGCTGTTTTCGGCGAGCCATTTGATCTGGGCGGCGTCCAGAGCGGAGTCCCAGATCGCCAGTTCGTCCATCTCGCCGCGAAAGAAGCGACCGGGCTCGGTCCAGGCGCCGACTTGCAGCGGCGCGGTGGAAGCAAACAACTGGCTGACCGGATCATCGTCCAGGATCTCCAAGCCTTCGTGCTCGCGCAGTTCGACACCGTCGACAAAGACGCGCAGCCGTCCGTCCTGTTCCGGGGCGTCGCCCGGCTGGTAGGTGAACGCCAGGTGTCGCCAGTTGCCGTCGAACACGGGGAAGGTAGAGACATAGCCGTACACATCCTGAGGCGGAACGGTCGGATCGCCCAGTTGCCAGCCCTCCAACGGGTGGCCTTCCGGCCAGCCCTGCGATAGGCCCAGCACCAGACGCGAATCGGCTCGAACCGACGGCTGGACCCACGGCAGCTCGCGGAGACGGCCCGCGTGCTCGGCCACCATTTCGACCGTATAACGCGGGATCGGTTCGACCCGCGTCCGCTTGGTCTGCAGCAGCCACTCGTACGCGAACGGCGCCACCCACGGCTCCTCTTCCGCCCAATCGTAATCGGTCAGACAGACCACCCCACGAGCCAGGACCCCCTGATCGGTCCAGTAGTCGTGTTCGCCGAGTTCCAACGGCAACGCCTCGACGGCTCGCCGCGCCGTGTCATCGGGCGGTTCCGGCTGCTTCTCCGCCCCGGCGTGCCGCAACCCGATCATCGCAACCAGGATCGCTCCCAGGCCGACCATCCCTGCTCGCACCGCCCCACAATACATCTTTCGCCCCTCCCTCGGTGCTCGACCACCATCCACCGAATCCCTCGGTAAGGATGGTCGAGCGTATCCTGAAATGTTCCCCGCTGCCATCTCGGCGGCCGTGGCATTCAGGCGGCACGCGCCGCAGAGTTTTCAAAAACGAGCGTCTGTCGCAAATCGATTACAGCTCGTAGTACGATTCCCAACCCTTCCGCGGCGGCGGTCCGACCAGCAGCTCATTCGCAGCATCGTGATCAACAAACCGCTTGGTCTGGGGGTCGAAGGCCAGCGTTTCGCCCTCCAAGCCCAATTCCTGGGCGATCACCCCCAAATTGAAGACCTGGTTCAACGAACCGGCTACGTCAAACGACGAACGGCACTTCTCTTCGCCCAACGCGGCCAGTACGAAGTTCTGATAATGATTGGAACCGGTGGAAAACCGAGGCAACTCCCGCTCGATTTCCTCCCGTTGCTCCTCGGGGATGACCCGCACCGTCGCACTGTGCGTCCCACCGGCAAAGTCATACTTGCCCCCCAACAGCACTTTACCCGCGGTCCCTGAACGCTGGCCCTCGGGCGGTCGATTCGCCGTCCCGTCATACCAGTACACCTCGACCGGAGGCTTCTCCCCCCGCGCCGGGAAATGGAAACGCAAGGTCGTCTCATAAGGGAAGATGTAGGCATTATGCCGCCGCACATGCACCAATTCCACCTCGGTGGGCAGCCCCAATTCGAGGAACCGGTGCGCCGTATCCAAAATATGCGGTCCCCAGTCGCCAATCGCCCCCATGCCGTACCGGTACCAACCCCTCCAGTTACCAGGATGATAACGGCCGCTAAAGGGGCGTTCCTCGGCAGTGGTATGCCAGAGGTCCCAATGCAGTCCTTCAGGCACCGGTTCCCCATCGGGATAGCCGCTCACATCGCCCCAGGGATGCCAGCGGCGTCCGCGGTTGAAATGCGACACGACCCGGGTGACGCCGTCCAGGATCCCGGCCTCGGCATAGGCTTTGAACTGATGATAATTCCCGCCCGAATGCCCCTGGTTGCCCATCTGAGCTGCCACTTGGTACTTCTTTTCGGCCGCCATCAGCAATTCGGCTTCGTGGAAGGTATTGGCCAGCGGCTTTTCGACAAACACGTGTTTGCCCAGGGACATGGCCAGGATGGCGATGGGGAAATGCGAGTGATCGGGGGTACCGATGGCCAGGGCGTCGATGTCATCCCGCATTTCGTCCAGCATGTTGCGGAAATCGTGATAGACGCGGGCGTCGGGGTAATCTTTGCGCGACCCCCCCATACGCCGCTCATCGATATCGCAGAGCGCGACCACCCGCGCCCGCGACTGGCGACCCACATTGCGTGCCGGTGCACCGCCCACAATCGCGACGTTCAACGTCCGGCTGGGGGCTTCCTCTCCCCAAACCCGGCCGGGTAAGAATAACGGGGCGGAAGTGGCGGCCACGGCGGTGCCAAGAAACCGCCGACGTGTCACCTGGATTCTCGTCATCTCTGAAACTCCTAACTGCTGCGGATCGGCCACCCAATCGGCACGCGGGAAAGCTGTGTCACGGCTCGGAAGGCTCTGCAAATCACGTTATCCAGACAGGTCGGGTGGCAAAAAAACCTGTTTCTCTCCCGAAGACCGGGTCTCCCGCGTGGGAATGTGCCCCGGCAAAGAGTCCGGGACTGCCGTGTTCCAAGCTACGGGCCCGCGCGACCGTCTGTCAAGTAACCCGCAGTCCGCAAAGTGGACCCTTGCCGTGTTTTCCCGTTTCTGTCATACTCGCTCCTTTTCATTTCGCAGAACCTCGACAGACGGGGGACGGGAGTAGCGTGGATGGAGATCTGGCCGGCAATTGATCTACGCGGTGGCAATTGCGTCCGTTTGGTGCAGGGCGACTATGGCCGCGAGACCGTGTTTGGGCACGATCCGGCGGCGATGGCCCGCCGTTGGGTGTCCGAGGGTGCCCAATTCCTGCATTTGGTGGACCTCGACGGCGCACGCGAGGGGCGAAGCGAGAATCGAGACGCCGTTGCCGCAATCTGCTCGGCGATTGACATTCCCTGCGAATTAGGGGGAGGCATACGGGACGAGTTCGCGATTCGCGAGTTGTTCGAGTTGGGATTGGCCCGTTTGATTGTGGGGACGCGTGCCTTGAAGGATCCGGTTTGGTTTGGCCAGATGTGCCGCACGTTTCCCGGCCGACTGGCGGTGGGCATCGATGCGCGGGATGGCTGGGTAGCGACTGACGGCTGGTTGGAGACCAGTCGGATGTCGGCGATCGATTTGGCGTGCAGCTTGTTGGAGGAGCCGTTGGCCGCGATCATCTATACGGATATCGCGCGGGACGGCATGCTGGCCGGTCCGAATTTGCAGGCCATGTCGCAGATGCGGGACGCGGTGGACGTCCAGCTGATCGCGTCGGGGGGGGTGACCACGGCCGACGATGTCCGCCAATTGGCCGCGTTGGGTATGGATGGGTGCATTATAGGCCGAGCATTGTACGAAGGTAGCTTGACGCTTCAGGCAGCGCTGGCGGCCGCGGGGGACGACCCGCAGTCCGCTGCATCGCTTTGATATTCGCAGTTTGGGGAACGCTTAGAAGGATTCCAACTCATGGCGAAAGTGAAAGTCGAAGACATCCGCAACGTCGCGATTTGTGGCCACGGTTCCAGTGGTAAGACGACCCTGGTCGACAAGATGCTGGTGAAGACGGGGGCCGTCAACGCGCAGCCCAGCGTGGACGAAGGGACCAGCATTTGCGACTTTGATCCCGAGGAGAAGCATCACAATTACTCGATCGAATCGACGGTGGTGCATTTTTCCCACGCGGGCAAGCATTTCAACTTCATTGACACTCCCGGCTATCCCGACTTCATCGGCCAGACGATTGGCGCGATGCAGGGGGTGGACACGGCGTTGATCGCGGTGGACGCCCACTCGGGGATCGAGGTGAACACGCGGCGAGTGTTCAACGAAGCGGGCAAGGCGGGTTTGGGCCGGATGATCGTGATCAGCAAGATGGATGGCGAGAATATCGACTTTCCCGCCCTGATCGATTCGATCCGCGAGTTGTGGGGCAACCAGTGCGTGCTGTTGAATGTGCCGCGGGGCCAGGGTTCCGATTTCCGCGGCGTGGTCAGCACCTTGCGTGTGCCCGAGGACACCAGCGGGGCTTTGCTCGACCCTCAGGAAATCCACGAACCGCTGATCGAATCGATCATCGAAGTGGACGAAGCGATGATGGAGCGTTATTTCGAGGGTCAGCAGCCGACCGATCAGGAGCTGTCGCAACTGATTGTACGCGCGGTGGCTGAAGGCAGTTTGATTCCGATCCTGTGCTGTTCGTCCAAGCTGGATCACGGGGTCCAGGAACTGCTGGATGGCCTGGCCATGTGCGGCTTGTCCCCCGCGGATCTGCCGCGTCAAGCGTTCCGGGAAGAGGAAGCGGTGGCATTGGAGCCGCGGGCGGATGGCCCGCTGGTGGCGCATGTCTTCAAGACGCGAATCGACCCGTTTGTGCAGAAGCTCAGCTTCCTCCGCATCCATTCGGGGACGTTGAAGCGGGATCAGACGGTGCCCGCGACGACGGCTCGCAAGGGCCTGAAGATTGGCACGCTGTTGCGGGTGCAGGCCAATGAAACGACGGCGGTGGACGAGGCGTTTCCGGGCGACATTGTGGCTGTGGCCAAGATGGAAGAGCTGCACACCGGCACCACGCTGGGCGAACTGGCGATGCCCGCAGTTCGCTTCCCGACCCCGATGGTCGGCTTGGCCGTGTCGCCCAAGAGTCGCGGGGACGAAACCAAACTGTCCGGGGCCCTGCAGAAGGTAGCCGACGAGGATCCCACGATCCGTATCGATCGCGACGCACAGACCAAGGAACTGGTGATCTCCGGGATGAGCGAGTTGCATTTGACGATCATTCGCGAGCGGCTGCAGCGGCGGGACAAATTGGAAGTCGAGACACGGGAGCCGAAGATCCCCTTCCGGGAAACGATCCAGGCACCTGCCGAAGGTAGTTATCGCCACAAGAAACAGACGGGCGGACGCGGCCAGTTCGGCGAAGTCCACATCCGCATGTACCCCTTGCCCCGCGGGACCGATCTGGAAGAGTACGCGACCAAGCAGCGTTTCCCGCAGATGAAGAGCCACCACTACGACGAGAAGCACAACTTCTTATGGGTCGATTCGATCGTCGGGGGCGTGATCCCCGGGAACTTCTTGCCGGCCATCGAGAAAGGTTTCAAAGAACGGTTGGTGGGTGGCGTGATCGCCGGTTACCAGGTGCAGGACTTGGCGGTCGAAGTCCACTTCGGCAAACACCATCCGGTCGACAGTTCGGAAACGGCCTTCAAGACGGCCGCCCGCATGGCTTTCCGCGATGTGTTCCAGAAAGCCAGCCCCTGCTTGCTGGAACCGGTGGTCAAGATGGAGATCACCGTGCCGGAGGCGAACGTGGGGGATGTGTACAGCGATATGTCCAGCCGGGGCGGGCGCGTGCAAGGAAGTGAAGCGGTGGGTGGAAACCTGCAGACCATTTTTGTCGAAATTCCCTTGCGTGAAGTCACCACGTATAACCGGACGCTGTCCAGCATGACGGGCGGTCAAGGGAGCTATACGATGGACTTCAGCCATTACGACGTGATGCCGGGCAATGTCCAGCAGGAGATCATGTCCAAGGCCAAGGTGCAGGAGGAAGAGGAAGACTGACAACCGGTTCGAGGGCGTGGCATGGTCGATTCGCAGACGGCCCGGGCACCGGATCGAGGGGTTCCTCGGTGGGCCCCTCCGCCTTTGGTCGTTCTGCTGATCGCGGTCAGTGCCGGCATCGTAGGGGGTCGTTCCGCGCCCCAACCGCTGTTGTTATGGCTGTTGCTGGCCATGTTGGGTCTGGTCGCTTGGTATGGATTTTGGCGGCAGAGGCGGCACGACTTGGCCGGATTCTTGCTGTGTCTGGCGGCCGCGTCGACGGCGGCGGCGGGGCATCAGGTTTACTGGTACGCTTACCCGGCGGACGCCTTGGGGCGTTTTGCCAGCGATGCCGCGCGGCCTGTGTATCTGGAAGTCACGGCTCTGCGGTCCCCACGCCCCCTGCCTCCGCTACCGCCCGATCCGTTCCGTTTCGTCCCGTCCCGCGAGCGAACCCTGTTGACCGTACGGGTTCATCGCGTTCGTAATGGCGACCGGTGGCAGTCTGCCTCGGGCCGCGGCACGCTGTGGGTGGACGGCCCGCTGGCCCATGTCCAAGCCGGGGATCGTCTGCGGCTGCTGGCTCGGCTGCAACGCCCTTCGCTGGCCCGCAATCCGGGTGAATTCGACCTTCGCAGCCACCGCCGCGGGCAGCGCGAGTTGTTCGAGCTGCACAGCCGGTTCGCCGAAGGCGTGCGCGTGGTCCGGCCGGGAGCCTGGTGGAGTCCCCGCCGCATTTTGGGCCGCGTGAGACAGGCTTGCCGCGCTCGCTTGAACACGCATCTGCAGGCGCGCCAAGCCGAATTGGCAGCCGCTGTTCTGCTGGGCGCTCGTGACGAATTGTCCGCCGAGCGCGTCGAGGAGTTCTTTCTGACCGGCACCATCCATCTGCTGGCGATCTCCGGACTGCATATCGGCATCCTGGCCACCGGACTGTGGTGGCTGCTGCGTCTGCTGGCGGTGCCCCGCCGTTCGGCTGTGGTGGCAGCGGCCGTGTTTGTCATCAGCTACTCGGTGCTGGTGGAAGCCCGGCCGCCGGTGGTCCGGGCGGCAATTCTCGTCGTCGCGTTCTGTCTGGCCCGGCTCTCCGGACGGCGGGTGGCCACCTACAACACCCTGGCCGCCGCGGCGATCCTGCTGCTGGCTTGGAATCCCACCCAGCTGTTCCAGATCGGCCCCCAGCTGTCGTTCCTGGCCGTGGCCACTCTGGCTAACTTGACCGATCTGCCACTCTTTCGCCCCGCGGAGGATCCCCTGGATCGCCTGCTCGCCCGGACCCGCCCCTGGCCCGTGCGGTTAGGACGCCAGCTGCTGAAGTCGCTGGCTTCGTTGTGCCTGGTCAGTACGGCCATCTGGTTGGTGGCCCTGCCGTTGGTTGTGCATCGCTTTCAGCTGATCTCGCCGGTCGCCATCCTGCTGAACCCGCTGGTCTGGCTGCCGATGTCGCTGGCCCTGTTTTCCGGATTTGGGGTGCTGGTGTTCACTTGGTTCGCTCCCCCGCTGGCTGCGGTGTGCGGCCGCGTCTGCAACGCCAGCCTGGCTTTGTTGGAGAGCGGGGTGAGTTGGGCCGGCGAACTTCCGGGGGGTTATTTTCGCCTGCCGCCCCCTGCGGTGTGGTGGGTGTTGGGCTTCTACGGCCTGCTGGCTGTCTTCGTCGCTGCCCGCCGGAAGATCGCACCCCGCTGGCGACTGGCCTTGCTGATGGCCTGGGCGGCTGCCGGCTGCTGGCTGGCTTACCCCCAGCCGCAACGCGAGCCCGAACTCCGCTGTACCTTCGTCTCCGTCGGCCACGGCGCCGCCACGATCCTGGAATGGCCTGACGGGCGAACCCTGTTGCTCGATGCCGGCGGCATGGGCGTTCCCACCTCGGTCGTGCGAGCCATCTCGGCCTGCCTCTGGTCCCAGGGGATTCGCCATCTGGATGCGGTGGTGCTGTCGCATGCCCATGCGGACCACTACAACGCCCTGCCGGGCTTGCTCGAACGGTTTTCCATCGGGGTGGTCTATGCGCCGCCTTCCATGTTCGCCCAGCCTCCTGAACCGGTTCAGGCTTTGAAACAAGCCATCCAGCAAGCGGGAGTGCCGATCCGTCCGCTGGCCCGGGGGCAGCGGCTGGCGGTGGGGCCCGAGGTGTGCGTGGAAGTCTGGCACCCGCCGCAGGACGGAATCGCGGGCAGTGAAAACGCGAACAGCCTGGTGCTGGGAATCGAGTACGCGGGTACACGGATCCTGTTACCCGCGGACCTGGAATCGCCCGGTTTGGAGGAGTTGCTGGCGGAAGAGCCGCGACCGTGGACCGTGGTCAGCGCCCCGCATCACGGCAGCAATTTGGAAGAGCAGCAGCTTTTCGCCGATTGGGCCATACCGGCCTGGGTGGTGATCAGTGGGGCCAGTTCCGCGCGCACCGCGGCAGCCCAAGCGGCGTACCGGGCGCGCGGGGCCGGGGTCCTGCATACGGGGCGCGACGGGGCCGTGCGAGTGACCGTCCGACACGGCTCCCTCCTGGTCCAGCACTGGCGGCAGCAATGGAAGACCGCCGTGCCCGGCGAATTCTGAGTGGCCCTCGAAAAGAACGTCAGGAGCAGAGCCCGATCAATGCGGACTTTGCTGCAGTTCCAAACCGCTGATCACCGGCTCGCCTGTCCGGGGGACGAACTCGATCCGCAGCTCCCGGTCGGCCGTAACCCGGAAATCACGGCGGATCGCCCGCCGCGGGCCGCCCGCCTCCCGCACGACGTCGAATGCCTCCAGTACGGGACGCCCCTGCAGATGGACGTCGAAGACACGTTGACCAGGCTGCAGATCCTCCAGTTCGGCAAAATGCAGCCGAACCCGATAGGACGCGGGTTCGGCAGGAACCGGCTCCGTGTGAATACGAACAAACCGGGAACGGAACCGCCGATCCAGCTCTGCCAGGTTCGACGTCAGATCACCCGCCGCACCCCACTGCGCCAGGAGCCGATCGAGCGACAGATCGACGGCCTCCAGCAGCGATCGCGGGATGGCCATCTCGACTTGGAAGTCGCCGCCCTCCGCCCGCGCAGCTCCCGCCCAGCGGCCGGTCGAAACCTCGTGCCTGGTCGCTTGAAAGTTCCACACGCGTCCATACCATTCGCGGCGAAGGTCCGCAGTGGTCACCCGCCGGGGCCCGGTTGTCGCTTCGCCCGGAACCACCGTCAGCAGGCTGCCACTGTCCAGCAGGTCACGGCGGGCACCGGAGCCGGAAGTGAGATTGCCATCCGGGTGTTCCGGGTCGAAAGCCGACAACTGGAATCCGAGCGACGGTTCGGCCAGCGTGTCCAGTTCCAGGGGTTCCACCGGCAGGAGCGCCTCGACCACCAAGTAGCCCTGGTCGGCGTACAGCTCCACTTCGGCCTCGACCGTCTCCGACGCGCGCAATTGATTCAGATCCCGCCGCATGCGGGTTGTCGCCAGTTCGTCGAATACGGTAGGTTCCCGTTCTCCCCCGTCGTGCCCGAGGACCTTGCCGCGAACGACGTGCGCGGTGCGTTCCTGTGTGTTGACCACCAATTCGAGGATGCGTTCCTGTTCCAGGTTGGCGAATTGCGCCCGCAGCGCGCGAGGAAAGTCCTCCGGTGAAGACTCGGGCACCCGCAGGTACAGCAGGATTCCTTGATCGCTCCAGGCCATTCGCAGCGATCCGCGGGACTCGCCCAATGCCAGAGCGACGCCTCGGTCCCGCCAATCGTCGGCGGTAGCGTCCCGATCGGCGCGGGAGAGCCGGGGCAAGCGCACCACGCTGCTGACCGCTTGGCTGCGGAGCGTGCCGTCCAGCCCTACTTGAAACTGGGCGTAAGCCGCCCGCTCCGTGTCCTTGAACAGGACGTTGAAGCGGGTGTCAGGGTCCCACGGTTGCGGGTTCCCGCGACGATCGAGCAACGCTTGGCGAGCAAAGCCGACATACAGATTGTCTTGATCGTACCGCACCCGCACGCGGCCCTCGTCCGACAATCCACCCGGATTCCCCGCCACGGGCAGCCCGGAATCGCCGCTCCAGGTGGCACCCAAGCGGCCGTCGATCTGCGGCGGTACCGACACGGGGGAAGCCAACGCGGTCGTCAAGGGCTCGTGGTAGATCAGGCTCAGCTGCAACCCGCGGACACCCTCCAGACCGGAGGCGGTGATCCACGGCCGGTTGGTGTTCTCCACCTCGACTCGATTCGCGTTGCGACGATACGGTCCACCACGGGGGGCCATGTCGAACGAGACGGGCAGACTGATCGTCTGGGGAAAGGGTCCGAACGACTGGCCCGTGGCGTACATCATCGCCGCCCGGGGATAGCCCAGCCACAACTGGCCCTGCTCGTCCCGGCGGTCACCCGGCGCGCCGAAGTTCAACGCCAGTTGCCGCATCGGTCCCAAACGAGCCTGGTCCATAAACACGGCCCAGTCCTCGTGACTTCGCCGCCGTGCAGGCGCCAAAGCCACGCTGGCCGGGAAATTGTACGGGCAGAAACAGTCGCCCGTACCTTCCAGCGACAACAGCAACCCCAAAGCCGGTGACAGCGTGATCCGGCAGCCGGAGCGGGTGCCGGGTAAGTTGCGCATCCCACTGTCGTCCGCCAAGTCGTACATCCCGATCGTACCGGAACGCACCAGGTTCATCGTCGCCGAGGCGACAGTACCGCTGCAGCCATAGCCTCGCAGAAAGAACCGCTCGCCTTGTTCTCCGGTGAACGGGTTGGTCCGCAAGGCCAGTTCTTCCCGGCCCTCGGGGATGACCGGCAACCGAGGGATGTTGCCATCGTGCCGTTCGTACTGGGGCACCCGTCCCCAGTTGCGGGCGTGGTCTGGCAGCTGGTCCCGCGGCGCGCGGTCGACCGCCGCCAGAGGAGCCTGCGACGGCCCCGCCGGGCCACGCAGTACGAATGTCGCGCTGCCCGCTCGCCACGGATCGCGACGGTCGGTCAGCGGAGCGGCGTGGAACATGCGGCGCTGATCGCCCTGCAGGTACAACTCGAGCTCCGCCGCCAGGTCAAAACTCTCCGGATCATGATCCGTCAACCGCGAGAGTTCGGTCAGCGGGATGCGCAACCGATAGCCGTCTTCCGTGGCTTGCAGGTCCACCGCGGGCAGGGGCGCGGCGGCAAAACCGGTGAACCGGCGCAAACGCCCACGCTTCAGATCGACAATCAGCGGAAAGGCGCCCGGACCGGACGGTAGCAGCCGCTGTTCGGCGGGCCGGAAATCAAACCACATCACCCAGCCGTCCTTGTCGTCCTGTCCCGGCGTCCGAGTGGCCAGATGAAGCTCGATCGCCGAATCCGTCCGGCGAACGCCGATCGTTCCACCGTAACGGCCGTCCTCGGATTCGGCCGAGAAGGTCTGCGGGCGGTCCAAAGAAAACACCTGCGGTTCCACTTGGCCGAAAACCCGTTGCAGGCGGCCGGTCTGCGCATCCAACTGCAGCACGGCACCGCCGATACCGAGATAGGCGTGATGATCGTCGGCTGACACGTGCCGGTAGCCCGGGGCATAGCGGCTCCATAGCTCCCGCCCGTTGTAGGCGTCGACCGCCATGACGTAGCCGTCGCCCAGGTGGAACACCCGGCCGGCGGCGGGCACCGGGGGCGGCAGATCGGCACGGTGACGAGACAGGATCCGCTGCCGACCGGGACTGCCAAACCAGAGTAGCTCCAACGGCCACGAGACCCGCTGGTCCACCCCCGCCGGGGAATCCCAGTCGAAAGCCCCCTCCAGACGGCCGCGGGTGACTACCCGGCCATCAAACTCCTGCTCGGGAATCCCCGCCCGGCGGACGAAAGCATGCCGCTCCTCGCCCGTCAACTCCGCCAACTCGATCCGCCCCGAGATCGGACGCAACACGCGGTAGATCTCGCTGGGACAGATCCCCGATCCAGCCCCGACGACCCGTACCTCGTCGACAAAGTAATCGCCGTAAGGCAACGTCCCGTCCGCCGAGGTCGGATGGACGACGATCGAGCGGCCATAGACGCCCTGCGAGACCAACCGCGCCCGTGCTTCCCGTACGGCCTTGGCGTCGGACAGCAGGACCAGCACATGCCACTGACCTGTCTCTGCCAGACGCTCGCCCACCGCCGTATCGTCGCTGCCGACCACCAAGGCGTATCCCGGCGGCAAATCCTTCGAAACGGCCGTACCTGGTTCTTCCTCCCTCACCTCGTGCCCCGGTGCAAAGGCAAAGAGCGTACCTTGCTCGGTGGAGACATACAGCGTGCCGCCGGCGACAGCCAAACCGCGAGCCTGACCGTCAACCCGGCCTCGCCAGAGGATCTGCCCCGTCCGACTGTCCACCGCCGATACCATCCCGTCCGAACCGGCCAGTAGCACCTCGCCCGCCAAGGCCAAACTGTAGATCCGCTCGTGCTGGATGGCCCACAGTCGTTCCAAGGCATCCCCGGAAGTATCGAGGGCTTCCAATTCACCGCTCCCGGAGGCAAAGAAACGCTCGCCCGTAAACACCGCCCGGTTCCGGCCGCCGATCGGAGCGATCTGCCCACGCCAGCGATCCAAGCCTTCGCGGGGACTGCCGGGCAAGCGATCGTAGGAGTTCCATCGGCCGTAATCGGCCCGCCCGCCCTCAAGGGGGAAGAACGCCAAACCATCGGCACGGAACAGCCCCGTCTCCCCCAGACGCACCGGCAGATTCGGTTGCCAGCCGCGGGCAGGCGTGGCCACAAAACCGTCGACCAACGTGCCCCACGTCGACCCGGCCGGCCGTGCATCCCAATGCAGAAACTCGCCCGTAACCGCGTCGAACAGGGCGGGCGAACCCTCGCCCGTCGGCATCGCCAGCGTCGTCCCCTCGCTGAGCAGATAACCTTGCGACGTCGGACCGCCCAAAGACAGGCCGTCGTGCGGGTACGGCAGATAAAACGCATTGAGCGTGTCGTGGCACCACCGCACTTGCCCGGTACTCGCATCCAACGCGTAAACCGCCACTCCCTCGCTGGGCCACATGCCGCCAACCACATACAACGTGTCACCGTCCACCAACACCCCGCTCCGCGACGGCCATCGCGAGATCAGCCGTCCGTTGCCTAGTAACATCCGATCGTCCCCGCCCAGGCGGAACGTCCAAAGCTCCTCGCCCGTCCGGGCGTCCAGACAGTAGACCCAGCCGTCGTCGCTGGAGAAATAGCACCGGCCCTGCGCGATGTGGGGAGCGAACCGTACCGGGCCGCCGGCGGTATAACGCCACCGCTCCGAGCCGTCGGCGGCGTGCAGCGCATACACCGTATCGTCGGCCGAACTGCTCAAGTACACGATCCCCTCCGCCACCACCGGCATGGCGGCGTAATCGAAATCGAAGATCGAAAACGCACGCCCGCAGTCGGGCCAAGCCGGACGCGGCGGCTGGGGCAAGCGATGCACCCAGGCCGTGCCCAGGGGAAAATCCAGCTGCGACGTCGTGATCGCCGAGCGGGCCGCGTCCTTGCGATAAGCAGGCCAGTCCTCGCCCCATCCACGGAACGGAATAAACGACAATCCAGCAACAACCAGGGCCACCAGCAGGCCACGCCACGTGTCTTTCACGAATCCTCCACCATTGGACGCCACGATCAGGTAGGGGCTCACCAGCCAACCATTCTCACTGCCGCATCGAGCGCCGTCAAGCGCTCGGTACACCGGGAGGAGCCGGTTGCGTTGTACGGAATTGCTTTCTATGTAAGGCTTTGAATGAGGGGCAAAAATCGGCTTCCCCGCAGAGCCGGTCGAAACTCCCTGGAATTTTGCAGCTTGGCGGCCAAAAGAGGATTTTTTGTAAATGTTCGCTAAAACCATCAAAACCGTCAAAAGCCGTCTGAACACAGTGGATTGGTTTTGGTAAATAGGGGGCATGTCAACAGGCACCGCTCTCGTATCGATCCGGCAATCCACGATGGAAGAACTGCGG
>SLMF01000489.1 GCA_007133715.1 Planctomycetaceae bacterium | reverse complement strand
GGCTCGTCCGACGCCGCAGGAACCCGCACCGGAGGCGGGGCCTGCGGCTTTCGCAGAGCCATTCGCTGCAGAGCCTCCTCCTGCTTCTCCCGATGCGTGCCGTCCGTACCATACTTTTTGATCAGCACGGCCACCTTTTCCGAGGGCTGTGCTCCGACCCCCAGCCAGTAATCGATGCGATCCGCTTTCAGGATGGCGCGCGCATCGGTCTCGGGGACCATGGGATCGTAAAGGCCCAACTCTTCAATCACCCGTCCGTCACGGGGTGCACGCGAATCCATGGCACAAATGCGAAAGAACGGACGATGCCGCCGTCCCATGCGTTTCAACCGAATACGAACTGCCACTGACAACTCCTCATTTGTGGGATCAAATCGTGTGGGGAACCCCC
The DNA here is from genome assembly GCA_007133715.1 of Planctomycetaceae bacterium. Classification (GTDB taxonomy): domain Bacteria; phylum Planctomycetota; class Planctomycetia; order Pirellulales; family Pirellulaceae; genus SLMF01. The sequence continues at coordinate 3,511 of SLMF01000489.1, read as the reverse complement.
ACGTGCTGCTGGCAACTGCCCCAAGGCAAATCGCCTACTTTGTCTTCCGTTTTCTTCGACGAAGTTCGCGTTGCCGCTGCTTCTTCAACGCCGCCCGCTCTTTCGCCGTCAATCGTTTGCCGGTGCTTTTCTTAGCCCGGGGGCCCCGACCACCCGGGTCCAACATGCCCGCCTGCTGCATCTGCTGCAGGGCACTCATCCGTTCGGCCATGCCTTTGCCCGCCATGGCCTGCATCAGCGGAGCCATGGTGTTGTACTGCTTGAGCAATTGATGCACGTCCTGTGGCTCAACCCCCGCACCGCGGGCAATCCGACTCCTCCGGCTGGAATCGATCACTTTGGGAGAGCGACGCTCGCCGGGGGTCATCGAATTGATGATCCCGATCGTCTGGCGAATCCCGTCGTCGGTATCCTCGTTCTGCAGCATTTTCTGCAGATCGCCCATGCCGGGCATCAGGCCCATCATTTTCTGCATCAGGCCGGGCTTGGCCATCTTTTCCAGCTGGTCGCGGAAATCGTCCAGCGTGAACTCGCCAGCCCGCATCTTCTCCTGCAGCTTGGCCTGCTCTTCGGCGTCCACCACCTGCTGGACTTGGTCCACCAGGCCCACGATATCGCCCATACCCAGAATTCGCCCGGCCATCCCCTCCGGACGAAAAGGCTCGAGCGACTCCATGTGCTCGCCCGTACCCAGGAACTTGATCGGAACGCCCGTGACATGCTTGACCGACAGCAGGGCCCCGCCCCGCGTGTCGCCGTCCAGCTTGGTCATGATCACGCCGTCCAGCTCCAACGCGTCGTTGAACGACTTGGCGCTGTTGACCGCGTCCTGACCGGTCATCCCATCGACAACCAGATAGATCTGATCCGGTTGAACCCGGGAATCGATCCGCCGCAACTGGTCCATCAACTCCTTGTCGATCGCCAGCCGTCCGGCCGTATCCAGCAGCACCGCCTGCAGGCCCTCGTCCTGCGCGCGGCGAACTGCGTTCTGGCAGACTTTGACGGGATCCTGAGCCCCTTTTTCCGAGTGAACCGGCACCCCCAGTTGCTCGCCAATCACGTGCAACTGCTCGATCGCCGCCGGACGCTGCAAATCGGCTGCGACCAACAGCGGACGGACTTGACTCTGCAGCAGCAAGCGTGCCAGTTTGCCGCAGGTGGTTGTTTTCCCCGAACCCTGCAGCCCGCACAGCATCAGGACGCTGGTGTCCTTTCGCAGATGCATCGAGACATCGACCGGCCCCAGCAGCTGGATCAGTTCATTGTGGACGATGCCGACCAATTGCTGGCTGGGGTTGAGCGCCAGCAGGACCTTCTCGCCCAGCGCCTGCTCACGGACCTGCCCCATAAAGTCTTTGACCACCGAGTAGCTGACGTCGGCTTCCAGCAGCGATTGTTCAATCAGCTGCAGGCCATCGCGCATGTTGGCCTCGGTCAGTTTGCCTTTGCCACGCAGGCTTTTAAAGGCTGACTTCAGGCCGTCTTGCAGATTTTCGAACATAACGAGCTAACCGGAGATTTCGGCGGTCATCGCTGTCGGCCGACCCCGCACAGGACCCGCCGGACCAGGGGCGAACAAAACCAAACGCGTAGTTTATCCCAAAGGCGGCCCCTTTGTAAATGGCCAACTTGCCTTGACCCCCAATCCGCGACCACGTCGGCATGCCTCACCAACGGGCCACCTTCCGTGAATGCCCCAAAAAAGTTTGGAATCGCAGGAAAGTTGGGCCGATAATAGGGGATGTTGTGGTTAGACCTGCAGTGAGTCCCGGCGATCGGTTTGCGGGGCGAACCGAGATGCTGAGGGGTACCCTCCGCCCGCCACATACCGCAAAACCACCCCGATTGTTTAACCGAGACACGAAGGAAGTGCCGTGAACCGCGCCGCCCTGTTCGTTCTTCTGTTGCTGATCCCGACCGCGCCCGCCGACGGGCAGGAATGGGCCCGCAGAATGTTCTCCACCACCCGCCACGATTTCGGGACGGTGGCACGCGGCTCCAAACAAGAATTCGCCTTCGAATTGAACAACCTTTACCAGCAGCCCGTGCGCATCGCTTCCGTCCGCTCGACCTGCGGCTGCGCGACGGTTCACGTGCGCAATGACCGAATTGACAGCTCGGATAACACCGCCGTGGTGGTCAATTACAATACCCGCTCGTTCCTCGGACACCAACAATCTACCATCACCGTGGTATTTGATCGCCCCCGGCGAGCCGAGGTCCAGTTGCACGTGACGGGCTTCATCCGTAGCGATGTGGTGTTTCAGCCGGGAGCAGCCAGCTTTGGAACCGTGAACGTCGGCGAAGGGGCCGAAGCCACGATCGAGATCGCTTACGCCGGACGTGACGATTGGGAAATCGTGGACGTTCGCAGCGCCAACCCGCACCTGGAAGTGGAGCTGGAAGAAACGCAACGTGATTCCGCACGCGTCGGCTATAACATGCTGATTCGCTTGAAACCAACCATCCCTGCGGGGTACCTGCGAGACCAATTGTACGTGATTACAAACGACGAGCAGGGGGGACGCGTGCCGCTGCCGCTCGAAGGTCACATCCAGTCGCCACTGACCATCAGCCCGGCATCATTATTTCTGGGGGTTCTCATGCCCGGCCAGACGGTTCAAAAGAACCTGGTGGTTCGCGGTAGCCAACCGTTTCGTGTACTGGGGGTGCGTGCCGAGGATGATCGCTTCTCCTTCGAGACGCCGCCCAGCGAGAGCAAAGCGATGCACTTCATCCCGGTACGGTTCACCGCGAGCGGGGAAGACAGCCGGTTGGCCGAGCGGATCGAGATCGAAACGGATTTGGGCGACGGCCTGATCGCCCACTGCATGGCGACCGCCACGTTCAAGCGCTAGGGCTGGCCATCCGCACCCACGCTCTCCCCGGCAGGGGCTAACTGCCGCGCTGCCAAATCGCCCCACTGGGAACTCAAGAGGTCGTGCAAACTGAGACGCAGTTCGTCTCGATGACGATCGATCTGACGCTGCATGCGATCCACCAGCCGCTGGCGACGGCCGGCAAGACGATCTTCCAGCATACCGTGGGCCGCTCGCCCTAACTCCCGCACCACCGGACCACCCACATTGCCAATCCTGTGGAGTCGGAAATCGACCAGTTGCAAGTCGGCTGACACGATCTGCGGGTCCAGCAGCACATCGGGCGGCAAGCGACTAAGATCCAGCCGAAGTGCCAAGCTGCAATCGACCTCCAATCGCACCGTCGCCGTCGCCAGGGCGCTCAAACCCAGCAACTGCACGCCATACTGCCACTCGGCCAACCGGGCGTGGACCTGTGCGGCCGCATCCACGCGAGCCTGAAAGCCGACACGCCCCTCGGGTAATTCGCGCAGGTTGAACAATTCCACCTGAAAGTACTTGTCGGGATCGGTCAGGGTGACGCGATAACGCTTCCACGTGCCGTGGTTGACCGTCTTCCACCGTCGGCGTGTGCTCAGCCCCTCCGCTTCCCACCGCATTCGCACCCCGTCCCAAATCTCGCGAGTTGC
>SLMF01000710.1 GCA_007133715.1 Planctomycetaceae bacterium | reverse complement strand
TGGAATCAGGGCACGGAAGGGGGTACCATCCGCAACGGGTACTTTGCACCCAGCAGTTCCAGTTCCGCCCATTCATGGGTAGTTTCGGTCCTGCCGTTCATCGAACAGCAGGCGTTGGCAGATCAATGGTGGGCGGGCGTGCAGGAACTGCCCCGCTATGGGAACTGGTATCGCATCAAGGACGCGCGGCCCGGTTCGCATCCGTTGATGAGCGAGGCCCTGCAGGCCCGTCTCCCGTCGATGCAGTGTCCCAGCGACGGCGGCCGCAAAGAGCCGGCGAAACTGTCTTCGGGGTCGGAGCCGGGCATGACGCGGATCAATATCGCGGTCAATGCGTGTGCCGGGAACGCCTTCTCCTGGGGCAATCAAAGCACGGACGGGATCCGGGGGCCGTTTTCGTTCAGCTACCCCCGATATTTTTCCAACGGGGCGCCGTTTGCCGCTGTTCGGGACGGTACCTCGAACGTGGTTATGCTGGCCGAGCTGATCGCTGCCACGCGAGAACGGGACACACGTGGCGCATGGGCTTATGCCGTGGGAACCTACATCAGCGGAGGTGGGCCGAGCGATTTGACTTACTTGCTGCCCCCGAATGCCAACGCCCTGGATAACGACTGTCGGGATCGTCCCGGTCGGTGCAGCAGCCCCAGTAGCCCCGATCGGCAACTGCGTTGCACGGGGGGCGGGTCACGCGGATTCCAGACCGCCCGTTCGCGCCATCCGGGCGGCGTCCACGTCGCAATGGTGGACGGTTCCGTCCAATTCCTGAACGACTCCGTGCGGTTGAGCGAATGGCTGCTGATGCTGGCCAAGAGCGCCGAAGGTCAACTGGCGCCCCGAATCCGCAATTCGGAGCAACGTTGTCAACCGCTCGATTGAACAACCCCTTTTGATAACCCGCAACGAGTTAAGTGTCCAGGTTCTTGTGAACGATAAGGCAATCGCCGCCAGTTTTATTTCAATCGTTTCAGAACCGATGGCGAGACACCTCGGAACGATCCCGGCGGGCGGGTCTGGCGAGACACCAACTTGCCAGAAATCTCCCCGTCGGGGTCGGTTCTCTTTTTTTCAGAAAGGCTTTCCTCATGTATCTTCGCTCAGTCTTGGTAATGCTGTTAACTCTGGCAGGCTTGGCCGGATGTGGCGGTGAAACATTGATCGACCATTCCCGCGATCCCCAAGCATTTGCCGAGGACGTCCGCGAGCTGGTGGCGGTCTCGGTGGCGGAAGCCCGCTCGTCCAGCGAGCCGGCCGATGCGATGTTCAGCCTGGTCGATCTCTTGGAGGAACTCGACCAGCATCCGACCGGCTCCCACCGCGATCTATACGAGCAATTGCAGGCGTTGGCAGGGGAAATCTACCAGGAATCCGAACAGGCGGGGGGGCCACCTGCCGGTTTGGAGCAGCGTCTTTACCAATTATGGGCATTGGCGGAACCCCTGCCGGGCGAGGCAACGCCGGAAAACATGGGCCCCGGCGATTGAGACGGTTTTCCCGTTTTCATCCGCTATTCAAAGAAACTTCATCCATTCTTAATGAAGATTGCCTCTAATTCACCCCAGGCTTCGTCTCGATCAAGGGATCGCGGCAGGAGGTTCAGGCGGACCTGGTTATCGGGCGTTTCGGCGGGTGAAAACGGGCAAAGCGTTGGACATGTGGGGTGCGGGGTGGCGATGAGAAAAGAGGTTCCTGATTCGGAGGCCAGCCTGCCGAGCGAGGCACCTCGACTCTTGATAATCGGCGTTTCCAACCCGCTGCTGCTCCAGTTGGCGGCAGATTTGCGAGAAACGGGCTACTGTGTGAAAACGGCTGAAAATGCCGGCTGCGGCATGACGCAGGTGCGGGATTTCCTCCCCGATGTGTTGGTCCTGGATCGGCGATCGCTGAATGAGGAGAATTGGGACGGGGCGCAACTCCAGACGCTGCTCCAGCTTGCTTCCGACGGTTCGGAAAGGGCCGATCTGCGGTTGTCGGTCGAAGGCCTGGAGATGGACCTGCGGCGGCATGAAGCGTGGGTGGACGGGCGGTCTCTCCGTCTGACGCCCCTCGAATTCCGCTTGCTCTGGACCATCGCCAGGGAGCCGGGTAATGTTTATAATCGCCAGCAACTGGGGCGCTGTTGTCGCAAGCAGCCCCATGGGCGGCGCGAACGGACGATCGATGTACATTTCAAATCCCTGCGTACCAAACTGGGCGAGCGAGCCGACTTGATCCAGACCGTGCATGGCATCGGCTACCGTCTCGGATGCTCGGGAACTCCCGAAGGAGCCTCATGCCCGTTAAAATCCTGCTCATCGAAGATGACCGCTCGCTGGTCGAGATCCTGGAGTACAATCTGCGCCAGGCCGGTTATGAGGTACATACGGCCAGCGATGGCATGGACGGCTTGACGCAGGCCCAGTTGCAATCGCCGGATGTGATCATTTTGGACATCATGCTCCCGGTGATGGACGGTCTGGAAGTTTGTCGTCGGCTTCGAGCCGATCCGCGTACCAGCAGCATTCTGGTACTCATGCTGACCGCTCGTTCGGAGGAGTCCGATGAATTGGTCGGCTTCTCGCTGGGCGCCGACGATTACGTGACCAAGCCGTTCAGTGTCAAGATCTTAATCGAACGGATCAAGGCATTGCGACGTCGGCGAGCGAGCGAGGCGGCGGTTGCCGAGGTAGTGACGCGGGGGGGGATCACAGTGGATCGTGGGCGGCACCGGGTCCTGGTCGAGGGCCGCCCGCTGGAACTGACCCGCAGCGAATTCCGGTTGCTGGATACGCTGATCCGCCAGCCCGGGCGGGCTTACCAGCGGAACGAATTGATCAATGCGGCTTTGGGGGAAGACACGATCGTCTTGGAGCGCACGATCGACGTGCACATTCGCGCCATTCGCCGCAAGCTGGGTGCGGCGGCGACGGTGATCGAGACGGTTCGCGGGGTCGGATATCGTTTTCGCGACCTGGCGGAGCCCTGAGGCCGTGGCGGGCGACGGAGTGTGCGGTCGGGGACGTGGCGCCCCCTTCTCCGGGCGATTCTGGCGAGGCTCGGGAATTTATTGCATCCGGTGGGGCGGTCTGCTAGGATGACGGGCCGAATGGTCCGTTGCGGGGCGTTTCTCCGCCCGTTTTTCATCACCGTTTCGGGAGGACAAGACATGATCTGTGAGCGTTTCCATCGGCGGCGTTTTTTACAAGCGACGGCGGGAACCGTGGCCTTGGGTGCAACAGCCCCGTACGTGTACAAGACGGGAAAGGCGTATGCGGATTCGCCCAATGAGCGGTTGCGTGTGGCGGCTATCGGTGTAGGACCGCGGGGCGCGGCGGTCAGCCGTCAGGCGGGGAACTTGGGCCACATGGTGGCCATCTGCGACGTCGATCGGCGCGCCGCTACCCGCTTTGCCGCCGAATACGACGGCCGTCCCGAAATCTATGGCGACTATCGCGAGCTGCTGGAACGCGAGGACGTCGATGCGGTCATCATCGGCACGCCCGATCATTGGCATGTCCAGCAGTGCATCGATGCGATGCGGGCGGGCAAGGATGTTTATTGTGAAAAGCCGCTGACGGTGACCATTGACGAGGGGAAGCGGATCGAGCAGGTGGTGCGGGAGACGGGAGCCGTGCTGCAGGTGGGCACCCAGCAGCGTACCGAATATCGCCGCTGGTTTTTGGAAGCGGTGGCGATTGCTCGCAGCGGCCGTTTGGGCAACCCGTTGCGGGCGTTGGTTTCCTTGGACCCCTCGCCGGTGCGTGGGGCGGCTCAGGGGCCGTTCCCGCCCGAGCAGCCGCCCGCCGAGCTGGACTGGGATTTCTGGCAGGGCCCGGCGATGGAGCGCCCGTTCACGCCCAACCGCGTCGGCTGGAACTTCCGTTGGTGGTGGGAGTATTCGGGCGGCCAGGTCACCGATAGATC
>SLMF01000010.1 GCA_007133715.1 Planctomycetaceae bacterium | reverse complement strand
GGGGGCACGGGTTCACGGGCCGCTGGGACGAGTTGCGTCTGAGTCAAGATTTTCGACCACGATCCCGACCGAGCGAAAGGGCTGGCAACGCTCGTCGTCCCAGCGGTCCGTGAACGCGTGCGGTATGTTGCGTTGAAAAATCAGGCTGAAAGGGTATCGAATAACCGACGGAAGTCGGGGATGCTTTCTTGGACGTAGGAAAACCAAGCCTGCGGGCGCCACAGTTCGAGACACACGGCAGCCCCGACGACCAGCACTTCGCCTCCCGGTTCGACTCCCAGAAATTCGCGAAAGCCTTCGGGCAGGACCAAGCGGCCCCGTCCGGCCAGTCGGATCGGCGTCTGCCGGGTGGACAGCAGACGGCCCAGTTGCTGGACCTCTTCGATCCGCCCGTCCAAGCGGCCGGCGGCGATCTTCTCTTGGACCAGTCGCAGCCCCTGATCCAACTTGGCCTGCCAGCGAGCCCCATTCCAGAGACTCAACGCCCCTTGCCGCTCCTTGGCCAGAATGCACTCGGCACCCTCGGCGACCAGCGTTTCGGCCAATTCGGCCGGGATCGAGATCCGGAAGCGGTCGTCGACCAGACGTCGGTACTCGCCCAGCAACAGCGGTATCGCCATGAGTCAAGTCGCTCGGGGTTCGCAGGGGTTTTCGCATCCGTTCGCCTGGGTACCAAGTTCGGTTTGGGGCCTCCGGTCCGACCGGAGCCATTCAACCCATGTCGCCACGCCTCGCCACGGGCTGCGTTTTGCCTTTTTGGGTTGATAACCCACGATCAAGATAAATTCAATTAGGGAATTGGGCCAATATCCCGCAATGCCGCCGATGATAGCAGGCGGCGGGCAGCGATCAAGGGGCTGCGAAGAAAAATTTCCGATTTTTTTTGCCCACTGGGCGGCCACCGCCCTCATCGGGTACAAAGGGGCACCCACGGTGCTCGGCCCAACCCGGCCGGCCGTCATGGACGAGGCCCCCGGGGTCGCGCCCGGGGGAAACGCGAAGCACACCAGCTCATATCGCGAGGAGATCTGTGCGCATGTTGGCTCAAGAACAGCTTAAAGTAGCCACTTTGGGGGACTGTAAAATCCCCTCGCCATTACGCGGATCGAAAGAAGTGGTTTTCGTCGATCCGACGGTTCGCGTCCGCTATCACCACAAAGTCTCGTCCAAAACGCCGCCTGCCGAACGGGAGTTATCGTTCGAGGAAGCGGGAGCACACGAGCGGATTTATTTCGATCCGGCCAGCACCACCGCGGCCATCGTGACCTGTGGGGGCCTTTCGCCCGGCTTGAACAACGTGATCCGCGCGATCTATTCCGAGCTGACACATAATTATGGTGTCCCTCGTGTGCTGGGTATCCGCAACGGATATCGGGGGCTGAATCCGGCCGAGGGTCGACCGCCCCTGGTACTGACCCGCGATTTTGTGGAAGAAATTCACAAATTGGGCGGGACGGTATTGGGCACCTCCAGGGGGGCGCAGGATCCTCGCTGCATAGTCGATTTTCTCGAGCGTGAGCAGATCGATCTGCTGTTCTGCATCGGCGGCGATGGCACGCAGCGCGGGGCCCACGCGATCAGCGTGGAACTGGGCCGTCGCGGGTTGGCCAAGGCGGTGGTCGGGATTCCCAAGACGATCGACAACGACATCCCGTTCGTCTGGATGACCTTCGGCTATCAGACCAGTCTGGAAGTGGCTCAGGAGGTTTTGCGGGGGGGCCATGTCGAAGCTCGGGGCGCCGAGAGCGGGATCGCGATTGTCAAATTAATGGGGCGTCACGCCGGATTCATCGCGGCGGGAGCGGCGGTGGCCAGCGACGAGGCGAATTTCGTGCTGGTGCCCGAGGTCGATTTCCCGCTCGAGGGGCCGGGTGGCTTTCTCGAAGCCCTTCACCAGCGGATGCTCGCCCGCCAGCATGCCTTGATCGTCGTGGCCGAAGGCGCCGGGCAGCGTCTGTTCGACTCCCGGCAGGCCCACAGCGATGCCTCCGGTAACCTGCGGCTCCAGGATATCGGCCTGCTGCTTCGCGACCGGATTCGAGCTTACTTCGCCGACTGTGGCTTGCCGGTCCAGATCAAGTACATCGACCCCAGCTACGCCCTGCGCAGCGTCCCGGCAAACACCTGGGACCGCATTCTGGCCCACCAGATGGGACGGTACGCCGCGCACGCCGCCATGGCCGGACGCACCGATATGCTGATCGGCCTGCGGCATAACGAACTGATTCATGTGCCCCTGCCACTGGTGAATTCACGCACCCGTCGCTTGGATGTTACCAGCGATCTGTGGAAGGCCGTACTCAGCTCGACCGGCCAACCGCGATGGCCTGCCATCGGTACATACCCCCCCGGCGGCTGTTAATTAACCTCCAGACGTGCCGCTAGACAGCAAGCCGTCCATAATTAAGATAGGGAGGCATTACAGAGCCCGCACAGTGCCTCCGCCTGTTAGTCCGCCCTTTTTGTACAAATCTTACGGTATCATGATCAAAGACTTGTTTCGCTACACACATGTGCTCTCCATTGTCGGCGATATCCTCACCATCCGCGCGACGGACGTGGGGCTGGGCGATCTGGCGGTAGTCGAGAACTGGGACGGTGAGCGGTCGCTGGCCCAGGTGATCGAGATCCAGAAGGACGAAGTTTCGCTGCAGGTGTTCATCGGCGGCAAGGGGTTATCCAGCGAGTGCAAGGTCCATTTTCTGGGCCATGCCGCGCGCGTCACCTACTCGCCTAACATTCTGGGGCGGATTTTCAACGGGGTCGGCGAGCCGATCGACGGCGGGCCCCGCTTGCCGAATGACACGCAGGTGGAGATCGGGGGCCCTTCGGTCAATCCGACATTGCGGATTGTGCCGAAAAAAATGATTGAAACGAAAGTACCGATGATCGACGTGTTCAACTGCCTGGTGGAAAGCCAGAAGATCCCGATCTTCTCCATCGCTGGCGAACCGTACAACCGCCTGTTGGCTCGGGTGGGGATCCAGGCGGACGCGGAGATCATCATTTTCTGCGGGCTGGGGCTGATCTTCGACGATTTCTATTTCTTCCGCGACCGGTTCGAGAGCGAGGGCGTGTTCTCCCGCACGGTGATGTTCATCAATCTGGCGTCCGATCCGATCGTCGAACGCCTGTTGGCCCCGGATTTGGCGTTGAAGGTGGCCGAGCGGTTTGCGGTCGAGCAGAACAAGCGGGTGCTGTGTTTGCTGACGGACATGACGGCCTATGCCGACGGTTTGAAGGAGATCGGCGTGGCGATGGAGCGGGTGCCGTCCAACCGGGGCTACATGGGGGATTTGTACACGCAGTTGGCGTTGCGGTACGAGCGGGCTTGCGATTACAAAGGCGCGGGTTCGGTGACGATCATCACCGCCACGACGATGCCCGGCAACGACGTGACGCATCCGGTGCCGGACAACACGGGTTACATCACGGAAGGCCAGTTTTATCTGCACGACGGGATGATCGATCCGTTCGGGTCGTTGTCGCGTTTGAAGCAGCAGGTGATTGGCGAAGTCACTCGCGAGGATCACTCGCAGGTGATGAACACCATGATCCGTTTCTATTCGGGGGCCAAGGAGGCGGAAAAGAAGCAGCAGATGGCGTTTGATCTCTCGCCGCTGGATCACAAGTTGCTGAAATTTGGCGAGTTGTTCACGGAGCGGTTCATGGACATCGAAGTCTCGATGCCGCTGAACGACGCCCTGGACCTGTGCTGGCAGACGATGGCTGAATGTTTCCAGCCGGAAGAGCTGCTGATGCGGGAGCACCTGGTCGAGAAGTACTTCCCCAAGCAGGCGGTGAAAGACTAACACACGATGGCCCTGGCACTGAACAAAACGACGCTCAAGCAGCAGCGTGACCAGCTGAAGATGTTCCGCCGGTTCCTGCCGTCGCTGGACCT
>SLMF01000675.1 GCA_007133715.1 Planctomycetaceae bacterium | reverse complement strand
GCCACGCGTTGCCAGCTGATCAACCCGCGGGGGCTGAGCCCCAGCGTGACCTCGCGGTGTTGGCGAGTCGCTTGCCCCAAGGCGACCAGATACTCCTGTACCACGGAACTGACCGGCATCTGGGCCACGTGCCCCTGCAGGTCGCGGAGTTGTTCCGGATCGATTACGGGCTGGCAGACCGGGCTTGTAGCGCCCTCCGGCGTGCCCACCTGAGCTGTCAGCATCTGCAATTCGCTGGCCGGATCCGGGTAACCGATCCGCAGTTTCATGGCAAAACGGTCCAATTGCGCTTCGGGCAACGGGTACGCGCCGTGGCTTTCCACCGGATTCTGGGTGGCGATCACAAAGAACGAGTCGCTCAGCCGGTACGTCAGGCGGTCGATGGTCACCTGCCGTTCCGCCATGGCTTCGAACAGCGCGCTCTGCGTCCGCGGCGTGGCGCGATTGATTTCGTCCGCCAGCAGGACATCGGAGAACACCGGTCCCTCGCGAAATTCGAACTCCCGCGTCTTCTGGTTAAAGACATTGAAGCCCGTGATGTCGCTGGGCAACAGATCCGGCGTGCACTGCACTCGGGAGAACACACCGCCCACCGCCGTCGCCACCGCCTTGGCCAACGTGGTCTTTCCCAGGCCCGGTAAATCGTCGAACAGCAGATGCCCGCGGGCCAGCAAACAGGCCAAAACCATCTCCACAATGTCCGACTTGCCAACCAGCGTGCCGTTCAACGCGTCACGCAAACGGTCGATCGCCAGCTGATGCGAACAGGAAGCCGAGACACGATGGGCCGGCTGAGGGGACGGGTCAGTGTTTGTGAGCGTGGAAGTTGTCATGGGTTCGTAGTTCTTAGTTCTTAGTTCGTAGTTCGTAGTTCAGTCAATTGTGCTCGTAATCGTCATCGCCGGATCGTCATTGCCTTGGCACCTCGCCGGCCCTGTGGCGGTGTCAGGAGGCTTGGCACCCCCCCGCGGTTTTATCAATCTTGTGGGGGCCAGCACTGGGCGATTTGGCGCAGCGAGTTCAGATTCAATCGTCTCACGACATCATGGCAGACGTTCGCGACGGTAGCCGAGTCGGCCGAGGCGAGGGGCAGGTAATGGGGGCAATACAGGAGGCGTTCGGCCTGCGCGAGAAAGCTCCGGACGTTGTTGCGGGCGGCGTCGTTTGGCAGGGTTGCGGCCAGGTCGCCGTACCATTGGGACAGGGTAGCACTGGCGGGGCGGGCCAGGCCCGTACGGCGGCACCGCCATTCCAACAAGCGGAGGGTGGCCCACAACCGCCGTTCGGCTCCCCACAGGCTGGTCAGCCACCAGCGGCAGCGGGCCCCCGCGTCCAGGCAGCGCAGTCGATTCTGCCAGAGCAGCAGCAGGAGTCCGAACGCGGCGGCGATTTGCCAGGGGCGTCGTGCGGCGGCCACCAACACGGCTCGCAGCCGCTCGCCCACCCATTGATGCCAGTCCAGCGTTTCGCGAGGTGGGCGGTACCCCGGACTCGGCTCGATCGCCACCCACGTGCCCGCGTCCACTCCCACCTCGACCCACACATGGGCGTCTTCGGCCAGCACGGACGTCTGGCCGGCCAGCCTGTCATATCGCCGGTCGCAGGCGTAGAAGCCGGCGACCAGACGGGTAGGATATCCCAATTGACGCAGCATCAGGGCAGCGGTGGTCGCAAAAGCGTATTCGGGCCCGGCGCCGTGTTCCAGCAAGTGCTGGACGATGTCCGTCGCGGCAGCACCCGCCGGTTCGTTCTCGCGGCGGAACTTTTGCCGCAAACGCGAGACCACCGCTTCCACCTGCCGCCAGCCACGCGGCACATCGCCCGTCCAGGCCGCTAAACGGCAGACCAGTCGCGGCTGTAACTCGGCCGGCACCTCGAGATATGCCTGCGGAAAGCGGTGCGGCAACTCGGCGGCATCGCCCTGCAACTCGACCAAATTCGACCAGTTCTGCGTAAAGTCGGTGCGCCGCAGTTCCTGCAAGTTCCAGTTCTGTGAGCGGACATGCAGGACGGTCAGTTGCGGCAGATGCTCGCGGGCAACCATCGCCGCCATACCGTCTTCCGTCCAACCCCAGAAGTCCGCCTGGTGCAACCGATCGATGTGCACGGCCGACAGATAGGGTGGCGCCGGCACGCGATTGGTCTTCAGATTGATGATTTTCACCGCATGCGACCGCACGCCCCGCTCGATCGGCGAGCGGCCGGGGGGCCGGAAATAGAACCAACTCCGCTCCCCCTCCACGCGTTCGCTCAACGCCGGCTGCGGGCAACCCGGGCTGGAGGCATGCCAGCTGACTCCGTCAAAGAGGTCGAACGTCTCCAGCCCCAAATGGCTCGGCACTTCCCCCACCAGGTACAGCATGGCCGGGGAATCGCGGTCGTCCAAACGCTGATTCCGTGCCCGCACGCGACGGCGCAGCGTGGAAAACTCGCGACCACTGCTCCGCGTCTCCGCAACCCGCTGTTCCGGGTAACGGATCGTCTCGCCAACCAAATTGACGGCCCGCTCCTGACGTTCCTGCGGACGCAAGGGCTCGCCATACAGTTCGTTGAACATGTCGTACAAGGTGGGCAGTTGCGATTCCAAAAATAACTCGCTCTCCACCGGCCCGAAGCTCATCGCATCCTCGCGAGCCGCAACCATCGCATCCCCGTCTCCGACTCCGGCACGTGCATACGGGTCGTACCAACGCTGGCCGCCCGAGGCGGGCATCAGGCCGCGTAAAACGTAGGTGGCCCCGCTGCTGGCACCCAACACACTTGCCACCAGCAAGGTCGTCAACACGGTCACACCCCACACCGACCAACGTACGGGCAAACAGGCGGTCACCTGGACCGCCGAACGCGCCGCCTGTAAACGCTCCCAATAACGAGCCATCAGCCACCACAGCAGCCAGACACCGTGCAGGCCCGCCAATACAAAGACCCAGGGATGCGCTTCGATGACCACCGCAAATAAGACCAGAAAACCGCCCAGCAGTGCCGATACCTGCTGGCAACGGCGGGGCCGTGGAAACACGCTCAATACGAAAGCCGCCTGCTGCAAGCTGACCAGCATCAACAACTCGTACGCCTCGCCAATCCCCCAACGCCGTAACAGGCTCTCATTGAACCACGGCAACAGGCAGCCAGCGGCAAGCAGCGGCAGTAGATACCGCGCTCCGCTGGCGGCCGATGCACCCCGCCGAAACCAAAGGATCGCCAACGGCATGCTCAACGCGAGCGCAGCTTGGGCCAGCAGCACCAGCGGGTACGGGTAGGACGCGGCGCGAGCCGCGGTCAAGGTGGCCATGGCCAGCAGGGCCAGCAGCAGCGTCCCCCGTTCGCCGGAACCCGTCGCTTCGGCAGCGGCACCCCGCGGCTCCGCATGCCAGAAGGCGTTCTCGGACTTGTCAGCAGCGCCCGTCGTCATGGCAGACCTTTCCCCATTGAAGCTGCAATTGTCCCGCCACGTCCGCACGGGTATCCAAGGCGATCCAGGGACGTCGCGGTGAATCGCTTGACCCCGTACTGCCCCACGCCGGGCGTCGGTCATCGACCAGGACCCATCGCGGCCGGCTGTTTTTCCGTTGCGGCCGCGGATCGACGGCTGGCGGCGGCTGCCGGGTCACCCGCACTTGTAAAGCGCCCGAAGCCGCTGGCGGGCAGCCCCCTTGCGGGCTTGCGTCGCCCTGGGGTTCATACCGAGCCAAGCGGTCCAGCAAACGGCGCAAGCCGGCGGGCCCGGGTTCCAAACGCAATGTGGCCTCGCCCCAGCTGCAGTCGACATCGCAATGATGCGCGTGCAACTCGCGGCACAGGCTGGCAAAAACACGCACCGCCCAATCACGACGTCGCTGGTCCCGCAGGGTCGCTCCCGCAAAAGCCGCCTGATCCAATCCGACCAGCACCCGGCGACGCGCCG
>SLMF01000525.1 GCA_007133715.1 Planctomycetaceae bacterium | reverse complement strand
GCCACCCGACACAAACACCGGCTGACTGCCCTCCGGCACCAGCTCCGCCAAGGTTTCCAACGCTTCGACCAGCTTCTCGTGCCATTCCTCGACCGCTTTCGCCGCCACGAGTTCTTCCAGGGCCGCTAACTCGGCCTCCGTCATCTCGTCCTCCGGCACCTGCGCTCGCTCCTCACCCAACAACTTGACCCGCTCCTCAGGCGTCAACCGCACGTCGGTCAGCGTCTCGATCAGCGTCTGCCCGCGACGGACTCGCAACACCCGCCGCAGGGCGTCATGCACGACCTCCGGATTCAGCGGCATGATCTCGTCACCCGCCTTCCACCCCCAAAAAGCGGGCCACATCATGCGATGCGGGTACAGCACGCCGTTGACCTGCTTCATCACCGGAGCCACGATGCCGGGAGCCAAACCCGGGAGATAGTCCAGCGATTCCAGACCTAAGCCATGGGCCAGCGCCGTGTGCATCTGTCCCGCTTCTTCCGCGGGCGGAGGCCCCGCATGACAGCTGGTGCAGGACATGATGTCAAAGTGCAAGGCAGGAATCCCGCGGTGCATCGCCCGCGGCGCCGCAAATCGCCCCCCTACATTGGCCTCGCCCGAGTGACAACCTCGGCACGATAACGACTCCACCGGCTGACCCGCAGGATTCGATTCCCCTTCGTAACCCCGCACCGTGTGGTGCCCGATCCCCTGACGGTGACAGTCCGTACAACGCATCCCCGCGTGCGAATGCACATCTTTGTCCAACGACCAGCGCGGCCCCACGTCGTCCCCCACCGGATGGGACGTATGGCAGTAGTAACAGGCGTTATCGCTGGGTGTACGCACAATGTCGATCAAGACCTTATTGTCCGCAGATACGCGCAGATTCTGATACAGGGTGCTCGGCAGCTGATGCCGGCCCTCGGGCTCGGCCGTCGCCGGGTCAAAATCGTCGGGCAGTCCCGACACGCGACCTTCGATGTTGGCCAAGCCTGCGGCCGCCGTGGGGGCCCAGGCAAAATTCTGATGCTCGATCTGCTCCGCCCAAATCTCGGGACTGTAAGTTCCAGCCCGTTGGTGGCAAAACAGACAGTCGATGTTCAGCGGGCCACTCAGATGCCAGCGGCCGGTGTCCGCATCGGCTTCCTGCGGCTCGTCTCCCGCATCCTCCGCATCCTCACCCGCCGCGGGCGCGTCCATGCGAGTTCCCGCACCGCCGCCCGGATAATGACGGCCAAATTTCAAGACAAAGTCCCAATCGGTGACACCCAAATCTTCGGGACGATAAGTCCCCTCCCAACCTCGATGCGACAACGGAATCTGAGTGCCTGTCCGCTCGTCCGTCCAGATCCAGGGCTCGCTGGCGCGACCCGCCGCCGCATCGCTGAGCGTGGCATTGAAATGGTGTCCCCCGCTGATCGTCCGATGGTCATGACAGCGACCGCAGGTGGTCACCGGCGAATAGGGGGGGGCGTTCGGATCGCTCGGGTCAATGCGGCGATTGTTGCCATCGTACAGCTCGATCCAATGCATATAGTCGCTGCGGCTGTTCGTTACCGAGAAACGCGGTTGTTGCGCTGGCAGCGCCGCTCCGAAATGGGCCAGACTGAACCAGAATACGAGCAGGACCACGGGCCGGGACATCGACAGATCTCCAGGTTCGATAAAAGGCAGGCGGATTGTCATCGTTGCGAGGCACGATTGTAAGCAACGGCCGGGCTCTTGTCAGCAGGTAGTGGCAAAAACCCATCTGTCGACCCAATGGTCCTATTGAGCCCCCCCGCGGCGGCGGGCGGATGCGCAAGGAGAAATCGGTTACCTTGGCGTGGGGCGACGGGCTGTCCCCGCAGGCGGCCCCGCCTGGACTTGACCCCCGGCCCGCCATTGCGAACACTCGGGGGAACGTCCCGATACACGTGACGGCCGTTCGTCCTACCCGGCCACCCGCCGTCAATGCCCAACCCGAGATTGGAAAGAGGACTCGCCATGACAGCACTCCCCAGATTTACGCTGCCCGCCAATCAGACAACGCATCGCACCCCAGAACCCCGCTTGCACTCCCTAGGGAGGGTTGGTTGTACCCTGATCGCTCTCGCACTCGCTTTCCCCGGCTGCGCGGAAAGCGAAACCGTCGCCGCGGACCCGGTGCGAGTCGAAATGGTACCTCCGGTGGGAGAGGGTGCCCTACAACAGTGGCCCCAGTTCCGAGGCCCGACGCGGCAAGGAATCGCTTCCGGCCAAGGTTACCCCGATCGCTGGTCCGACTCGGAAAACGTGCACTGGAAAGTCGAAGTGCCCGGTCGCGGCCATTCTTCTCCCATTATCTGGGACGATCGTATCTTTCTGACAACGGCCTACGACCAGTTCATAGACACTCCTATAGGGGATATACTGGCACAACAGGGTGACCGCGTCTTCTTGGATGACCAGGAAAACGTGCGCTCGATCCTGTGCTTTCGACGGAGCGACGGCGAACTGCTCTGGGAAACCTTCGTGCCAATCTCCGCCGAACCGGAAGAAGGGTGGCCGAAAAGCAGCTATGCCTCCAGTACACCCACCACCGACGGCCAGCGGGTCTATGCCTACTTCGGCAACCATGGCCTGCTGGCGGTCGATCTGGACGGGAACATCGTCTGGCACGAAGATTTGGGAGAGATCAGCCGCGTGGCTCGCGGCACGTCCTGCTCTCCGCTGTTGTACGAAGACCGGGTGATCATTTTCCAGGATCATGGGGGGCCGGGCGGTTCGTTTATCGCAGCCTTCCACCGCGAAACGGGGGAACGCCTGTGGCGCACCGAGCGCGAAGCGCGGGTCGGCTGGAGTTCCCCGATCGCCATCCGGGTGGAAACCGCCGAGGGAACACGAGACGAGATCATCACCAGCAGCCAGTTTCAGGTCCAGGCCTACGACCCCCATACCGGTGAGGAACTCTGGTCCTGCCGCGGGCTGACCGATGAAGTGGTCCCCTCGCCGATCGTCGCAATGGACATGGTCATCGCCTGCTCGGGACGCCAAGGTCCGACCTTGGCGATCCGTCCGGGCGGTTCGGGTGAGGTGCGTGATTCCCACTTGGTCTGGAACGAGCAACGTGGCTCGCCCTTCGTCCCCTCGCCCTTGTTGTACCGCGGCTATCTCTACACTTTGAATGACATGCTCCGCGTGTTGACATGCCACGATGCAGAGACGGGCGAGCAGA
Organism: Planctomycetaceae bacterium; assembly: GCA_007133715.1. Lineage (GTDB taxonomy): Bacteria > Planctomycetota > Planctomycetia > Pirellulales > Pirellulaceae > SLMF01. The sequence continues at coordinate 727 of SLMF01000525.1, read as the reverse complement.
TGTACCGTGTGCGATTGGCCGGCACGCTGACCCAACACGGCATCTCGTCGTCGCCGGTCGCCGTGGATGGCAAGGTGTTCATCACGACGGATGACGGGGTGACTTCGGTGGTGCAAGCGGGTCCGGAATTCGAACTTTTGCACGTGAACGAGTTGTCCAGCTATGTCTTCGCCTCGCCGGCCCTGCTGGACGGACGGTGGTACTTTCGCACTTACGACCATCTGATGTGTGTGGGCCAGGACTGATTTCCGGCTCCGCGGAACTCCCTGCCCGTCGCCGACAGCCCGGCGGGACAGGACTCAGCGGACTCGTTCGGCGGTGCGGGGTGCGGGCGGCACGTGCTCGCGAAGATCCAGGTGGATGCCGTCCGAAGCGTCTTCCAGCGAGCCGTTGGCTTGGACGTATTCCAGGATCTTGGCGACCTTGGCCAGCGCGTTGCGGGTTTCGTCTTCGTCGTCCAAGTCCGGTGCCCGGCCCCAAATCACGGCCGCCCCGCTCCGACTGTGTAACTCGAATACCGGATGGATCCGCGTGGAATCGGCCGTACCGGCAGGAACTAATTGGATCCGATACAAGCCACAGGACTTCCAGTGCTCGCGAAACACGGCGGCAATCCGGGCCGCCGCATGGACCTCCGATTGACCCCAGGGACTGCCCACCGGGCTGCCGGGCACGGCATGGGGTACGGCAATCCGCAAGTAATCCCGCGTCTGGTCGACCGAGAAAT
>SLMF01000382.1 GCA_007133715.1 Planctomycetaceae bacterium | reverse complement strand
CTTTCGCTTCTCGGCGTCGTCGACATCAAGCAGGGCGGCGGGGTGTTCGTCTCCAACCTGAGCCCGGAGTTGCTGCTCGCCCCGCTCCATTTCTTCCTGAGCCTCGAGTCGGAGCATCTCGAAGCTCTCTTCGAGGCCCGGATCATCATCGAAGGTGGGATCACCGGTCTAGCCGCCAGCAACATGACCGATGCGATCTGCGAGTCGCTAGCTGCGTGCTTAGACGAGGGCGGACGAAACCTGGATGATGCTGAAGTCTTTCTTAAGATCGACATCGCATTCCACCAACTAATCGTGGATGCAGCCGCCAACCCGTATCTTAGCCGTGTCGCGCAGAGCTTCTTCGAGCTCGGTCGGGCGAGCAGGGAGATCACCGTCGACCTGCCCGGCGTGCGTCAGCAGAGTCACCTCGATCACGAGTCCGTCTACCGCGCGCTCGCGGAGCGCGACGGTGAGGCGGCCTACCGAGCCATGCAGACGCACCTGCGCAACGTTCACGAGGCATATCGTCGCCAGCCGTTTGGCCTGGCGGCGGAGCGAAGCGGATGAGGTTTCGGCGCAGGCGGGGCAGAGGCACACCCGCGAGCCGCGGAACGGAATGGAGACGTGATGGTCAGCAACGTTAACGACAAGGCAACCCCACAAGCGAGCGGTGACTCCTCAGGCGTCGCGCTCGTCACCGGCGCTGCCCGTGGAATCGGAGCGGCCGTTGCGCGGCGGCTCGCCCACGACAGCTACCGGGTCGCGCTCATCGACCGGGACGCGGAACGCGCCCAAGCGGTAGCGGCAGAGATCACTGAACTCGGCGCCACCGCCCGCGTCGCGGTGGTCGACATCGCCAGAGCGGAGCAGGTCGAGGCAACGGTCGCCGAGATCCACGGCGACTGGGGCAGGATCGACGTGCTGGTCAACAACGCGGGAATCGCGGGCCGGGCGGCGCCCATTCAGGACCAGACGCTCGAAGACTGGGACGCCATGATCGCGATCGATCTCAGTAGCGTCTTCTACTTCTGTCGTGCCGTCGTCCCCATCATGAAGGCTCAGGGCAGTGGCCGGATCGTCAACGTCGCCTCCATCGCAGGCAAGGAGGGCAACCCGAACATGGTGCCCTACTCGGCCGCGAAGGCCGGCGTAATCGGGTTGACGAAGGCGCTTGCGAAGGAGGTAGGGCGTGATGGAATCATAGTCAACAGCGTGGCCCCGGCCGTCATCAGGACCGAGATCCTCGACCAACTCAGCGATGCGCAGGTGGCGTACATGGTCGAGCGGATCCCGATGGGCCGGCCCGGCGAACCCGACGAGGTCGCGGCCCTCGTCGCCTGGCTCGCGTCGCCCGGTTGCAGCTTCAGCACCGGCTTCTGTTACGACATCAGCGGTGGCCGCGCCACCTACTGAAGCGCCCGCTATTCGACCACCGTTCAACCATCGAGTTGTCAAGCACGTCCCCCGGAGGTACGCAAGCATGCCGAACCCCAATCGCCCGCTCTCTCGAAAGCTCTTCGTGACGATCGCCGTCGTGGCGCTCTGCAGCGCCTTCATGGTCGTCCAGGCACAGACAACCGTCCGCTGGCTCGCCGGCGAGTGGGGCCAGGAGCGCGCCCTCGCCCTCATCGAACAGTTCGAGGCCGAGAACCCCGATATCAGGATCGAAGCCGATTTCGCGCCCTGGGACGGTCTCGAGCAGCGCATGCTGGTGACGCTGCGGGGCGCCAGTCCCCCCGACCTCGTCGACGTCACCAACACCTGGAACATCTCCTTTGCCGGACTCGGCCTGCTCCAACCGCTCGATCCCTATCTCTGGGACGGCTTCGACAGCGACGTCTTCTACCCGACGAACTGGGAGACCACCCAGCACGGCGGACAGACGTACGGCCTCCCCTTCCGAACCGACGTGCTCGCGCTGGTCTACAACCGCAACATGCTCGCCGAAGTCGGTCTGCCGGACCGCGGGCCCGACACCTGGGACGAGCTGCTCGAGTTCTCGCAGGCGCTTACGCGCGACACCACCGGTGACGGCCAGATCGACACCTACGGCTGGGGCTCAGTGGGCAGCAATGCCAGCAACGTGATCTTCCGCGTCCTGCCGCTCATCTGGCAAAACGGTGGCCGGGTGCTGAGTGATGACAACTCCCACTCGCTGCTGCACGAGCCCGAGGCCGTCGAGGCCGTCCAGTTCTACGCCGACCTGTTCGCGGAGCACGGGGTTGCACCCGCCTCGACCATGAGCAACAACGCGCAGGAGGTGGACCGGCTGTTCATCAACCGCCGAATCGGCATCAACATGACGGGCCCATGGATCGTGCCGCAACTCCGCGCACAGGCCCCGGACCTCGACTTTGCGACCGCCCCCATGGTCCGGCGCCACGACGAACGCACCGTCGCCATGGGCGGCTGGAACATCGCGCTCGCCCGGAACGCGGGCCAGCCCGAGGCGGCCGCTCGCTTCCTCGAGTTCTTCATCCGGCCCGAGAACGTCGCGTACTACACCGAGACGCTCCCGGCCGTGCGCGCCTCCAGCGAGGCCGAGCGGTTCGCGGATCCCGCGCTGCAGGGCTTCATCGCGCAGCTCGAGCACACCCACATGCTGCCGCTGATCCCCGAGTGGACCCAGGTGCAGCAGGTGATCTTCGAGGAGGTCCAGCAGGTCATGTTCGAGCGCAAGTCCGCGGAACAGGCGATGCAGGACGCCTCGAACCAGATCGACCAGATCCTGGCCCGCTAGGCGACTGCTGGCGGGGCGGATCGGCACGTGATCCGCCCCGCCTCACCAAGGATGCGGCACACCACAATGGAACTGGACCTCAACGCGACGATCGACGGCGCGCCTACGCCTGAGCGCGCGAAGGGACTGCGCCGCTGGTTCGCACGTAGCGGCCGGGGCGGGATCTGGTTCGTCGCGCCGGCCATCCTCGTGCTGCTGCTGGTCGTCACCTACCCGATCCTCTACCAGGCGTACCTCAGCCTCTTCCGCTCGGCGTTCTTCGTTGACCACTTGGAGTTCGTGGGTCTGCGTAACTACGTCGACACGTTCTCGAATCCGCAGTTCTGGCACGCGATGTGGCGCATGACCATCTGGACCGCCGCGTGCGTGTCACTCCAGTTCGTGCTCGGCTTCGCCGCGGCGATCGTGTTCAACGAGCGGTTCTTCGGACGCGGGCTCTTGCGGGCGTTGCTGCTGGTGCCGTGGATCGTGCCCGTCGTCGTCGCGGCGAGCACCTGGCGCTGGATGTACCACCCGGACTTCGGCGTCATCAACGCCCTCATGCGCCAGCTCGGCCTCATCGAGCAGAACGTCAACTGGCTCGGCAACCCGGACCTCGCGCTCTGGTCGGTCGTGGTCGTCAACGTCTGGAAGATGTTCCCGTTCGTGATGCTGATGCTCCTCGCCGGGCTGCAGGCGATCCCCCGCCAACTCTACGAGGCGGCCTGGGTCGACGGCGCGAACATACTGCACACGTTCCGCTTCGTTACGCTGCCGGCGATGCGCGCGGTGAGCGTGGTGACGCTCCTGCTACTGATCATCTGGACGCTCAACTCGTTCACCATCATCTTCGTCATGACCGAGGGCGGGCCGTTGCGCAGCACCGAGGTCATGTCGCTCTACATCTACCGGCTGGCGTTCCGCAACTTCCAGTTCGAGGAGGCCGCCGCCGTCGCGATGATCCTGTTCTTCGTGATGCTCGTCTTCTCGGTCTTCTACATCCGGCGGCTCTACGTGAAGGAGCAGGACTGATGCGGCCCTCGCGGCGAGTCCTGCGATACGCGGGCATCTACCTCGCCGCCCTGGCGTTCCTCGCCTTCGCCCTGGTGCCCTTCCTGTGGATGGTCGCGTCGTCCCTCAAACCACCCGGGGAGATCTACACGATGCCGCCGCGCTGGATCATCGGCAATCCGACGCTGCAGCACTACGTGCGCGTGCTGCGCGAGAGCAACATGCCGCGCTACTTCTGGAACACCGCGCTCGTCGCCGGCGGCACCACGCTCTTCGCCCTGGCCTTTGCGATCGGCGCCGGCTACGGCTTCGCGCGGTTTCAGTTCAAGGGTAAGGAGTTCTGGTCGCTCTTCGTGCTCTTCAGCCAAATGCTGCCGCAGGCCGTGCTGCTGATCCCGCTGTACCTCTTCCTCGACCGCATGTACCTCATCAACACCACGCACGGGCTCGGACTCTCGTATCTCGTGATCACGCTCCCGCTTTCGGTGTGGCTGTTACGAGGCTACTTCGCGGGAATCCCCCGCGAGTTGGAGGAGGCCGCGATGATCGACGGCTGCTCGCGGCTCGGCGCGCTGCTGCGGGTTGTGATGCCAATCTCGGCGCCGGCCATCGTTGCGACGGGTATCTACATCTTCACCGTCGCCTGGCAGGAGTTCATGTTTGCGATGAACTTCGCCACCACCACCCGCACGAAGACGATCTCCATCGGCATCGTGGAGTTCATGGGCGAGCACGTGGTCGACTGGGGCGGCGTGATGGCCGCCTCGGTCGTGGTCACGCTGCCCGTGCTCGTCGTCTTCCTCGCCGTGCACAGGTTCTTCGTGCGCGGGCTCACGGAGGGTTCGGTCACGGGGTGAGGGCCCACGATCGAGAGAGGACCTAACATGCGCATAGATGAGTGCCGGGTGCACTTCCTGACGTACCGCTACACCGACGAAGAGCGCTGGTCCTGGTCAGGCGGCGTGGCACACGGGCAGGCGGTCTGCCTGGTTCAGGTCGCGACCGATTCCGGCGTGACCGGCCTGGGCGAGATCAACCTGGGCCCGCAGGCGCCCGAGGTCGTCACCGCGGCGGTGGCTACGCTCGCCACGATCATCGTCGGTGAGGAGGCACGGAACACCCAGCGCCTGTGGGCGAAGATGTACAAGGGCAGCATCGTCTGGGGCCGCAGGGGGTTGGCGCTCGGGGTCATCGGCGGGATCGAGACCGCCCTCTGGGATATCGCCGGCAAGGTTGCTGGCCGGCCCGTGTACGACCTACTCGGCGGCAGGCTGCATCCGACACTGCGCGCCTACGCAAGCGGCGGCGTCCGCCACGAGCCGGGCGTGTTCGAGCAGGAGCTCCGCGGCTACGTCGAACAGGGCTTCAGCGCCGTCAAGATCCGCATCGGCTTCGGCTCCATGGCCGACAACCTCGACCTCACACGCCGCGCCCGCGAGGCGCTCGGCGACGACGTCGACCTCATGCTGGACGCCGGACAGGGCTACGTGCCGCGGCCTTGGTCCGTGCCAGAGGCCATCCGCGCCGCCAGGGCGCTCGAGGCATTCGATCCCTACTGGCTCGAGGAGCCCTATCTCACCGACGAACCGGAGGGGTACGCCCAGGTCCGCGCCGGCACGTCGATCCCGATCGCCGGCGGCGAGAACGGCGTCTCGAGTTGGGAGTTCAAGGAGCTGCTGGAACGGGGCTCGCTCGACATCGTGCAACCCGACGTGACGGTGGTAGGCGGCATCCTCGAGTGCCGCAAGGTCGCGACGCTGGCCGCGGCCCACTCGGTCCCGGTCGCGAACCACATTTGGGGCTCGTCGGTCTCGCTGGCGGCGAACCTCCACTGCCTCGCGGCGACCCCGAACGCGCTCATCGCCGAGTACCCGTGCATCACCAACCCGCTGCGCGATGCGCTGTTCATTGAGCCCCTCCGCGTCGAGGGGGGCGAGATCATGCTGCATGAGCTCCCCGGCCTCGGCGTGAACCTGAGCGACGAGCTCTTGCAGCGCTTCCCAGCCGACGAGGGCGTCCACACGCAGCTGCTCTCCGGATTCGGCGAAACACAGGAGGGCGCACAATGAAGCCGCTCCAGGGGGTGCTCGCAGTCGTCGCGACGCCTTTTGCGGAGTCCGGCGAGGTCGACGAGGGCAGCCTCGAGCAGCTCATCGAACACCTCGTCGAGGGCGGCGCCGACGCGCTCGTGATGTTCGGCATCGGCGGTGAGTTCTACAAGTTGAGCGACGACGAGCGGCTGCGCATGGCCGAACTTCTCGTGGCGACCACGCGCGGCCGCGCCACCACCGTCACATCGGTCACCCGGCACGCGACTCACCTGGCGGTCGCCGAGGCCCGGCGGTTCCAGGAGCTCGGCGTCGACGCACTGATGCTGCTTCCGCCGTACTTCCTCGGGCCGGACGCCGCCAGCCTGGTGCGGCACATGCAGGCGGTGGTCGACGCGGTCGACCTGCCGGTCATCCTCCAGTACGCACCGCTGAACACCGGCGTCCCGATGAGCCCCACCGCCTTCCTCGAGCTGTGGGGGGAGCGTCGCGACCGCATCTACGTCAAGGCCGAGTCGCAGCCGCCGGGTCCCATGGTGTCGGCGCTCGTCGAGCGGAGCGGTGGCGCGATGGGCGTCTTCATCGGCAACGCCGGGCAGCACCTCTTCGACTGCCTGCAGCGCGGCGCGACCGGCGTAATGCCGGGCTCGTCGCTGCTGAGGGTGTACCGCGCACTCCTCGATCACTACACCGCCGGCGAGCGGGAGGCGGCCTTCGCGCTCTATAACGAGCTGGTCCCGTACCTCAACATTGTCGGCCTCTCGGCCGAACGCTTCATCCACTATGAGAAGCGCATCCTGGCGCGGCAAGGAATCTTCGCGCAGGCCGTCACCCGTGAGCCAGCCTACCGCCCCGATCCCGTCGAGGCCGAGATGTTCGAGCGCTACCTGGAGCGGCTGCAGGCGGCGGTCAGCGGATAGCGCGGGGGCCGAATCTGGCGCAGTCGTCCGCTGGCGCCGCCGTGGGCTTCTCAGCCTCGGGCGAGGACAGGCCCGAGATCGGCCAGCGTGTGCGCGCTCTCGGTGATTACGTCGACCTCGTTCGTCGCGTGCCAGTCACTGTGTTGGTACTCCGAGGTCACGAACCCGCGGTAGCCAACGCGCTCGAGCTTCCCGAGCACGCCCTGGTAGTCGATCTCGCCTGAGCGCGCCGGCACCTGGAGCTTGCCGGCGCGGGCCTGCCGGACGTGGACGTGACGGGCGTGCGAAAGCAGCGCGTCCGGAGCGTCGACCGGCACGCCGACGTAGACGAAGTGTGAGTAGTCGAGCGTGAGCCGCAGGCGCGGCACCTCCGCGAGCAGCCGCGTCACCTTCTCCGGGGTCTCCACCATTGAGCCGACGTGGGGCTCGATCGAGAGCGGCACGCCCGCCGCCTCAGCCCCTTCGACGAGTGCCGCGAGCTCCGTCACCGCGAGCTTCCAGCCGCCGTCCGGCAAGGACGACGCAGGCTCACCGGGCTTGATCGTGACACCGGGCGCGCCCGCCGCCCGGGCGAACTCGAGCACGCGCTCGAAGCGCGAGCGGTTCTCGCGCCGCTTGGCGAGGTCGGGATCGTTCACCTCGAACGGCAACAGCGGGAAGAGGTCGCTCAGCTCCAGCCCGCGGCGCGCGAGCGTTTCGGCGAGCGCTTCGCCCCCGGGCGCACTCCAGCCCGCCGCCGCAATGGGCAGGTGGTGGAAGCCGACGTCGATGGCGTCGAACCCGAGCGCGGCGACGACGCCGGCCGCCCGCTCGAGGTCGAGGGCGCCGAACGACCACGAGGCGCAGGCGAGGCGTATCACCGCGGCGACTCCGCCGGCGCTGGCTCCGCGCCGAGCGCGACCGGCACGCCGGTCTCCCACGAATGCACCACCGCGACGGCCACCTCCAGCGCGCGCACGCCGTCATCCACCGAGGGATGGGGCTCGGCTCCGTCGAGCACGCAGTTCCCGACGAAGTACTCGAGTTCACGCCGCACCGAGCCGAACTCCTCGGAGAGGTACATCGACTCGGGCAGCGCTAAGCCCGTGTCGGCCAGGCCCGGCGTGACTTCGATGCCGTGCTCGCTCACCGCCATCAGGAAGTGCTGCAGCTGATCGACGTAGATCGAGCCGGTCGTGCCCACGAGCTCGAGCCGCCGATCGCTCGGTGAGCGCTTCGGCAGCGTCGTGACGAGGTCGAACAGCACGATCGCGCCGGAGTCCAAGTGCCCAAGGAGCGTCATCATCTCCTCGGACCCCGTCGGCGAGTCGGGTGGTCGGTGCGCAGCGACGTAGACCTCGACGAACTCCGCGCCTGTGTACCAACGCACCAGGTCGTAGTAGTGGATGCCGACCGCGGTGAGGATGCCGCCGCCAAGCGAGGGATCGGTGAACCACGAACCGTGCCCGCCACCCGTACCGAAGGTCTTCTCCTTCGACGCCCAGCGGCAGTTTGCCCGCACGAAGGTCAGGCGGCCGAGCGCTCCGCCCTGGACGATGCGGTGCGCGTCTTCGTTGGCGATCGAGAACCGCTCGGTGAAACCGATCATGATCTTGCGGTCGTACCCCGAGGCCAGGTCGCGGATCGCGTACGCGTCGGATAGGTCGTGCGCGATCGGCTTTTCACAGAGAATGTGCTTGCCGCGCCGGATGGCTTCGCGGACGACCTCGAGGTTGAGGTACGGGGGCAGCGCGACGATGACGGCCTCGACGGCGTCGTCATCGAGCAGCGCTCGGTAATCTGCGTAGCCGCGGGCGCCACTCGCGCCGGCGACCTGCTCGGCCGCGGCGGTATCGCTGTCGCAAACCGCGACGAGCGCTGCCTCCCGCATCACGCCGATCGTCTTGGCGTGGAGCTTGCCCATCCAGCCCAGGCCGATGATCCCGACGCCGATCGCTCGCATCCGTAACCTCCCCTACGCCCCGGCGCCATCGAGTCGGACCGGGCGGCCACTATCGGCCGAGGCACACGCGGCCCACGCTAGCGCCAGCGCCTCCCGGCCATCAGCTGCCGAAGGCTTGGGCGTGCGGCCGCTCAACAGGCACTCCACGAAGTACACCTGCGCCCGCTTCAGGGCGCCCTCGACGGGCGAGTGCCAGAGCACGTCGGGGAACCGCTGGCCCACCTCACGGCGGTGCGGGGTCGTCTCGAGCGCGCCCTCGCTGTTCATCATCAGGTAGTGCCGGAACTCATCGAGGTACAGCATGCCGTCGCTGCCGACGATCTCGCTACGGTTGTCGGTCGACGATCCAGCCGGCAGCGAACTCGAGAGGTCGAGCGCGAAAAGCGCCCCACCATCGAGCGTCCCCGTGATGGCGACGATGTCCTCGACGACCCCGTAAGGCGTCTCCTTCGTGCGGGCTCGGCAGTAGAGGTGTGCGACCTCGTGTCCGGTGAGCCAGCGCATCAGGTCCCACAGGTGGACCGAAGCCTCGACGATGAGGCCTCCGCCGGAATCGCGGCTGTGCAGCCATGAGCCGTGCCCGAGGTCGTCGCTGGCGGCCTTGTGGAAGCGGAAGTTGCTCCGGAAAAATGTGGGCTCACCGATCTTGCCCTCCTCGATCTGGCGCTTCGCCTCGACGTTCGCAACCGAGAAGCGCCTCGTGAAGCCCATCATGAACGTGCGGTCGCTCGACGCCACCAAGTCGACGATCGCATCAGCCTCGGGTACGGTCACCGCGAGCGGCTTCTCGCAGTAGACGTGCTTGCCGGCCGCGAAGGCGTCGGCCACGACCTCATGGCGTCCCTTGGCCGGGGTCGCGATTATGACCGCGTCCACGTCGCCGCGTGAGACGAGTTCGCGGTGGTCGCCGCACGCCGCGACGTCCGGCGCGTAGGCCCGCATCGCCTCGGCGCGCTCCACGTCAACGTCCGCGGCCGCCACGAGCCGGACGTTGCGCACGGCCTGCAGGTACTCGCCGTGCTTCTGGCCGATCCAGCCACACCCGATGATCCCGATCCCAAGCATGGTCGCCTCCGCTCACCGCGGGCCTAGCCCTTGACGGCTCCCTGCGTGAATCCCTGCACGAGGTAGCGCTGCAGGAACGTGAAGATGAGCACCGCCGGGATGCACGCGATGAAGGCCCCGGCCATGATCTCGCCCCAGCTGATCCGCCCGTGCTGCCCCTGCATCAGCGCCAGGCCGACGGTGAGGGTCCGCATGGGCTCGGTGCGCGTAAACGCCAGCGCGAAGAGGTACTCCTGCCAGGCGAGCACGAACGAGAACAGCGCCACGGTCACCAGCCCCGGCGCCGCGAGCGGCAGCACGATCTGCCGCAGCGCCTGCGTGCGCGTGCAGCCATCGATGAGGGCGGATTCCTCGAGCGCCGTGGGGATGGTGTCGAAGTACCCCTTGAGCATCCACGTCGAGAACGGCAGCGCGAAGGTGCCGTAAGCGATAATCAAGGAGAGGTGCGTGTTCAGCAGCCCGAGCTGCTGCATGAGCGTGAACAACGGGATCACGAGCAGCACTGCGGGAAACATCTGCACGACCAGGATGAGGATGCCGACGCCCCGCCTGCCGCGAAACCGGAAGCGCGACAGACTATAGCCGGCGAAGCTCGCGATGACCACGGCCGCGAGCGTCGTGATCACGCTCACCAGGATCGAGTTGCGAAAGTAGGTCGGGTACGAGGTGCGGGTGAGCAGGTTGCGGTAGTTGTCGAGCGTCGGCTCCTGCGGGATCCAACGGGGGACCTGCGTGAACACCTCATGGTCTGGCTTGAGCGAAGTGGAGATCATCCACAGGAACGGGAACAGCAACACGGCCGAGAACGCGATCAGGCCGAGGTAGACGCCGGCGGTCTTGAGCCTCTTGGTCCTGCGGTTGCCGATCATGGCCTGCCGCCGTTCATGCGCTGCGCCGCCACTAGATGATCCTCCGGACGTAGATGACCGTGAGGCACATGAGCACGACGAGCATGACGACGGCGACGGCGGCAGCGAAGCTGAACTGGAACGCAGAGAAGAACAGCTGGTAGGTGTAGGTGGAGAGGAGTTGGGTAGCGTTGCCCGGCCCACCACGCGTGAGAATGTGCGTCAGATCGAACTGGTTGAAGTTCCAAATGGTGGTCAGCACGATGACGATGAACGAGATGCCGCGCAGGTTGGGGAGCGTGATGTGGATGAAGCTCTGCAGGTTCCCGGCGCCGTCGATCATCGCCGCCTCGTACTCCTCGCGCGGGATCGACTGTAGCGCCGCCAGCAGCACGATGGCGACGAAGGGGATGCCCTTCCAGATCCCCACGGCGATGACCGACCACATCGCGGTCTCGTGGTTCGCCAGCCACGCCACGTTGTGCCGGATTATGCCCAGAGACCTCAGGATGTGGTTGAGGATGCCGTAGTACTCGGCGTAGATCCACTTCCACGCCACGGCGGCGACGGCCAGTGGCACGACCCACGGCACGAGGATGAGCGCACGGAAGACGAACCGCCCGCGGACGTCCTCGTTGAGCAAGAGCGCCAGCATCAGGCCGAGTACGTACTGGCCCGCGACCACGGTGCCCGTCCACCAGAGCGTGTTGCCGAGCGCGAGCAGGAAGACCGGCTCGTCGGCCAGCCTGCGGAAGTTGCGGAGGCCGACGAACACGCCCTCCATGGTGTACATGTCGCGGTCGAGCAGGCTGGTGTAGATCCCGACCAGCACGGGATAGAGCAAGATCGCCGCGATCAAGATCAGGCACGGCAGGAGATAGATGTACGGGAGGAGTTTCGAGCGTTGTCGTTGGCTCAGCACGAATCCGGCTTCCTGGCCCGGTGCGCGAACTCGGCGGACGTGATCGTCCGCGCTCGCTCGGGCACCGGGCGCATGCGCTGTGCTAGCAGGGCCCAACGAGGACGAAGATCACCTCGCGTGCAGGGCGTTGAGCCGCTCGTGCAGTTGCTGGAGCGTCTCCTCGACGGGACGGCGCCCCTGCAGCATGTCCTGAACGGCGGAGCGTGCGTACAGCTCGGCGAACTGCTGCCAGGCGGGCGACATCGGCAGCGGGACCGAGATCTCGACCGCCTCGACGAATGGCTGCAACTCCTCGGCGTACGTCTCCTGCGCGAACTCGAGGTAGTCGTCGGTCCAGTTGAACACGTTCGCGGCGAGGGCCAGCTCGTCAGCGTAGGTGAGGCCATTGCCGCGGCCCTCAGAGTAGAAGAAGTTGAGGAACTGGGTCGCCGCTTCCTGGTTGCGGCCGGCCTGCATGACGTGGAAGGTGGTGGGGAAGCCGCGGGCGACCGGTTCGCGACCCTCGGCGGCTGGAGGCAGGAACCCCGCCCACTGCCCTTCGAGCTCAGTCGCGCGGTCCTGGATCACGCCGACGACCCATCCGCCGTTCCACATCATGGCGAAGTTCCCGAAGATGAAGCCGTTGGTAACGTCTTCCCAGTCCATATCGACGATCGTCGCCGGCATGACCCCGTGCTCCTGGACCAGGTCGACCATGAACTGCGTCCCCTCGAGCGCCTCGGGCGAGTCGAGGTCGGAGACCCAGCGGTCGTCCTCGAACCGGACCACCGGCGAGCCCGCCATCTGCATCCAGGACGCCCAGTACTCGACGGCGTTCTCCGCCTGCACGGGATGACCGAAGCCGAACTGGTCGATCGCACCGTCGCCGGTCGTGTCCTTGGTGAGCGCCAGCGCCGCGTCGACGAACTCGTCCCACGTCTCGGGCGGCCCCTCAAGGCCCGCCTCCTCGAAGAGGTCCTGGCGGTAGAAGAACGCCCAGGTGGCGCCCTCCGACGGGTAGCCGTCGATGCGCCCATCGGGGCGCTGTACGACAGCCAGCGCCGCGGGCAGGAAGCTCTCGCGGAGCTCGGCTGGGATCGCGTCGGTAACGTCGGCATAGGCGCCGATCGCGCGGAACTGGGCAAGCATTGTCGTGTTGGCCTGCGCGATGTCGGGCGCCGCGCCACCCATGATCGAGGTCATGAGCTGCGCCGGCGCGTCGGTCCAGCTGACCCGCGTCTGCTGGATGCGGATGCCCGGGTTCTCCTGTTCGAAGTGCTCGACGGCGTCGTCGATCGTCTGGATCATGTCGGGGATCCAGGTCATGTGGAAGAAGTCGACTGTGGTCTGCGCAGCCGCCTGCATCGGCAGGGACAGGCCCAGGCCGGCGAGGAGCACGAGCCAGGGGCGCAAGGTACGTCGTCCGCTCATCGTGGCAACCTTTCTCTTGCGGTATGGCGCGAGGATCCTCGCTCTGAGACGATGATCCTAGTGAAGCGCCGCGAGGGTACCGTGGACGAGGTCCGGTCTCGAGGTCCTGCAGCTACACCCCCTTCGTGTAGAATGAGGTCGTGAAATTGGTAAGACCACACTACCAATGTCCGCCTGAGCAGGTCAAGCGCGGCTGATCCGACACCGCAGCAGAGCCGACGCGGCAGTTGAGTCGACGCGGCACCGAGCCAAACCTCGAAAGGACGCCCGAGCATATGAAGATCACACGCTGCCGAACCGCCGACGACCAGATCGTGTACGCCTCCATCGACGCCGACGGGACGGCGAGCGTCCTCGAGGGCGACCTCGCCAGCGGCTTCCGAGCCACCGAGCGACGCGTCGGGGTCGCCCAGCGACTCGCGCCGCTGGAGCCGAGGCAGGTCATCGGCATCGGCCTCAACTACAAGCGGCACGCCGCCGAGTCCGGCATGACGCCGCCCGGCTACCCGGTCGTGTTCCACAAGACGCTCAACTCCGTGCAAGGCCCCGACGGGCCGATCGTGCTGCCGCGCGGCGGTCGCTGCCAGAAGACCGATTACGAGTGCGAGCTCGCCATCGTGATCGGCCGCGACTGCAAAGACGCGACGCCGAACCGCGCGCTCGAGTACGTCTTCGGCTACACCTGCGCAAACGACGTCAGCTCCCGCGAGTGGCAGCTAGAGCGGGGCGGCGGCCAGTGGTCGTACGGCAAGTCGTTCGACACCTTCTGCCCGCTCGGCCCGGTGCTGGTCACCCGCGACGAGATCCCCGACCCCAATGCGCTGCGCATCAGCACCAAGCTCAACGGCAAGCTCGTCCAGGACTGGCGGACGGACGACATGATCTTCAACGTGCGCGAACTGATCGCCTTTCTGAGCGCCAACACGACCCTGCTGGCCGGGACCGTGATCCTCACCGGCACGCCACACGGCGTCGGCATGGCGCACGATCCGCCGCGCTGGCTCCGCCCGGGCGACGAGGTCATCGTGGCAGTCGAGGGAATCGGGGAGCTGCGGAACGTCGTGGTGGAGGGGGAGTAAGTAGGGGACGAGCGGTGCGCGCTACGCGGGCAGGCACAGGCAGGATGGGCACCAACCACGCCGCTTACGCCTCCTCGGGCGTCCCGCTGCTCCGCGCTCGGGCACCACGCCGCACAGCCCCGCCAAGAACCCCCGCGGTTCCCGGTATCGGACTTCGCACACGATGCGGAAGTACTACTGTGTCATGAATTGGGCTGGTGGTTGTTGTGGTAGGTGGGGCAGCGCGGCAGATTCTGGACGAGGGCGTGAGCGATGAGGGTGCGTTGGGTGGTGATGGAGGCTGGGTCATGCCGTTCGGGTCGGACGGGGGGAGCCGCGTGGGGTGAAGCCGTGGGGTAGCGGAACGCTGCGGAGCTGCTCTGGAGCTTGAGGGGGGGAAACGCGGCCTCGTTCTGCCGCCAGGAAGGCGTAGGCGGCGATGCATAGGACCGCGTGGTGGTGGAAGCCCCTCCAGTTGCGGCCCTCGAAGTGATCGAGGCCGAACTCGTCCTTGAGTTCTTGGTAGTCGCGTTCGATGCGCCAGCGGAGCTTCGCGAGGCTCACCAGCTCGCCGATCTCGGTGCGTTGCG
>SLMF01000152.1 GCA_007133715.1 Planctomycetaceae bacterium | reverse complement strand
GCCCGGTTGGACACCAGCTCCAACAACTGTATCAGGAAGGCGTAGCCCAGCGGGGCGATAATGGCCAGAATCGGCAGGTGAATCAACGCTTGGCCCTCCGAATCTCTGCCAAATCGATCGTCTGATAGGCCTGATACAACTTGATCACGAAACTCAGCATGATCGCCGTCACGGCGGCATTGATCACGATCTGGGTCAGGGTCAGGGCATGGGGGATGGGGTCCGCAAAGCGGATCAGCGGCTCGGCAGCCGATCCGAGGCGGGCGATCGGTGCCTGATCCCCCGGAGATACGGCGATCCGCACCAGAAACAGCACCAGAGCCGACTCGATCACGTTGATCCCGATCACGATCTTGATCAGGTCCGTTTTGGTCACCACGCAGTAGAGCCCCAAGCAGAACAGGGCGATCACGGTCATGTAATCAAAGGCCATGCTCGTCCTTTCCATCGACACTGACCATGAAATAGAAGATGGCCGCCAAGCCCGCGCCGATCTTCACACCCACCGCCAGACTCAACAGCGGGATCATCCCGGCGCTGAGGATCGTGCCCGGCTGCCCCCGCGGGTAACCGATGCCCAGATTGGAGAAGAACCAGCCCCCGGCAAACAGGCCCACGCAAGCCAAGCCCAGGAAGCTGAGCGCGGCCAGGCTCTCCGCCACCTTCTTCGCGTGATGCGTGACCACTTCCTCCGCATAGGCGGCGCCATACACAATCCCCAGCAGGATCAGCAGGGACCCCCACACGACGCCTCCTTGGAAACCGCCACCCGGCGAAATATGCCCGTGCAGGATCACGTAAAAGCCTACCAGAAAAATGAACGGGACCAACGCCGCCACACTCCGCTTGGCCAACGGTGACAGCCCCTCGGCACTCTTCGACGGCTTCCCTCCAGCAAACAACAGGGCGATACTGGTAACGGCCGAAAACACGACCGTGATCTCACCCAACGTGTCGAAGCCGCGATAGTCGAACAGCACCGCTGCCACCAGATTGATCGCCCCCGTCTCCTCGACCGCATGCGCGCGGATGTGCTGCGAAGCCAAACCCATCTCCTTCCGCTCGGCAACGTCCGGCAACGCAGAGAACGTGCAAAACAACAGCACCGCCAACGGGATCAACACCAGGAATGAAAGCAGTTTGATCATTGGGGCTCGCGGGGTTGGCGGGGACAGGGACGGGTCTTGCTGACCGCAATCAAGAACAAAGCGGTTCCCAAACCGGCACCGACCACCGCCTCGGCCAACGCCACATCCGGAGCCTGGTACACCGCAAAAATCACACTCATCCCCGTGTTGAACACCGACAGGGCCAACACGGCATTCAGGTTGTCCCGGAAATGGACGGCGGAAAACGCCGCAATCAACAGGAAAAAGAGCAACCCGTTGGTCAAGGCACCATCGATCATACACCGCCCCCCTCTTGCTGCTCGCCGTACTCATCCACCTCGATTGTGGGGTGCAAGCGGCTCTGCCGGTACGCGGCTCGGGCAACTGCGTGAGCCGCAATCGGATTGGTCGCCAGCAGAAACACGCCGATCAGGATCACGCGGCCACTGGTCGGCCACGAGTTTTCCCAGACCGCCACACCGGCCAGCATCAGCACCGCTCCGGCCGTCAGGCATTTCGTACCGGCATGCAGCCGCGTGTAGACATCCGGAAAGCGGTGCATGCCCACCGCGGCCGATAGACAAAACACGGTGCCGGCCACCAGCAACGTGGAGGCGATCCAGGCAATCATCCGTGAAGTTCCCCCCGTTCCAGGAATTTGGCCAGAATCAACGCGTCGGCAAACAACAACACGGCGTACACCAACGCCACATCGTAAAAAAACGGGTTCTGGTAGTGCAGCCCCAACAAGACGAAAACCAGCGCCAGCAACAGACCGATCAGATCGATGGCCGCAATCCGGTCCGGAACCGTCGGGCCCAGCACCACCCGCAAGAAACAGACCAGGGCAGCCAGGACCAGCAGCAGCATGATCGCCGGAATCATTCGAAAATCCTCCGCAAAGGCTCCTCGTAACAAGCGACCAGCGCCCGCCGCCCCGCTTCGCCGTGAATATTCCGCACGTCGATGCAGTGAATGTACAAAACGTGTTCGTCGGCATCGAAATCCAGCGTCAACGTGCCCGGAGAAAGGGTAACCAGATTGGCCAACAAGGTGATCGCCGAGCGGTTTTGCAGGGTCGTGGTGACCCGCAGCAGGCCGGGCCGAAAACATCGCCGCGGTTGTATCGCCCGGAACGTCACTCGGACCGCCCCCTTTAACGCCTCACCCAAAAACAGCGGTACGATGCGCAACACGGCAAAGCCGCGAACCAACAGATCGGGCAGCGAACGCGATTTGCCTTCGGGAAGAAAGACGTGGCCCAACGTGAGCACGGCGATCAAAATGCCCGCGAACCCCAACACCAGGCTGGTGAGACTCACCTCGCCTGCCAGGATCAACCAGGTGCCCAGCATCAGGACATACGTGGTTCGCACCTTTCCGGACATCGGTTTTCCTTCTTGGGGCGCTGGGCCCTGGTTGCACCGGCATGATCGTCGCGATACAAAACGACCCCTGGGGACGCGTTGAAGGAACGCAGTATAGGCGACGGTGGCCGGTTTTACAATCTGGTTGCACGGCGACCACGAGCGAAAGAAGACGGCACGTATGAGCTGGAGTATACCCGCTTCATGGAGCGGTTTATTGAACGAGGAAATCCGCTCGGCGACTTGGGAACATCTGCGCGCGTTTGTGGACCGCGAGCGTTGCGAGTCGACGGTCTACCCGGCGGCCGAGCAGACGTTTGCCGCGTTGGACCTGACTCCGCCCCAACGGGTACGGGCCGTGCTGCTGGGACAGGACCCCTACCACGGGCCGGGGCAGGCGCAGGGCTTGTGCTTCTCCGTGCAACCCGGCATTCCGCTGCCCCCGTCGCTGAGGAATATCCTGCGGGAATGGAGCCACGACCTGGAGCGTTCGTTACCCGGCCACGGCTCTCTGGAGAACTGGGCTCGCGAGGGAGTGCTGCTGCTGAACACGGTGCTGACGGTTCGCGCGGGTGAGCCGCACTCCCACCGGCGTCAAGGTTGGGAGGAAGTGACAGATGCGATTATCCGGGTGGTGCGGAATCGCCCGCAGCCGGTGGTATTTTTGTTGTGGGGACGCGAGGCCCAAGCCAAGGCAGGTTGGATCCGCAGTGCGCGGCACACGGTTCTCCCGACGGCCCATCCTTCGCCTCTCTCGGCCCACCGTGGTTTTTTCGGCAGCCGACCCTTCACCGCGGCCAACCGCGCGCTGAAAGAACTCGGGGAGCCGCCACTGAGCTGGCAGCTCCCACCAGCGAGCTGTTTCGGTCAAGACGCAGTGGGTTGACTGATCCACTCGGAAAGGGGGCTGTGCCGCTACCAGGGACTGTCTGCCGCGCGGATTGCTGCGGCGGCATCGCCTTCGCCCACCGAATCCGCTAACGACATCCAATCCAAACTGGGCGGTACCCATCCACTGTGTTGGCTCTGACCCGCACGCCGCTTACGCTCGCGAGCCGTCCACTGAGCCTGAATTCGCTCGCACTGGCTGCGAATCTCCCGCTCCGAGGGTTCGTACGGTTGCCGCGATTCGGAGGGCTTCGAAGCTTTCGCCTTCATACGATCACCTCCCTTCGTTAAATGGTAGGCCGCCGATGGCAAAAGCAAAGGGTGTCTTGTCTTTCTTCGGCCGACTAGCGGCATTGAAAACAACCGTCGAGCCCACTTCTGGCAATTCCACCCCGCTGCCGCTCCGATGGTGCCGTTCGCTCGGAAATGGTGCTCGGCACCCTCAACCGCTTGCCCGCCAGCGGCATCCGGGCCAGAAAAGACACAAAAGACGGGGCAAACCGGCTCAGTTCCCGGGACAAATCCAGGGCCGTGCGGGATAACAGGTGACTCGGCAGGCAACCGGCCGACGCTC
>SLMF01000212.1 GCA_007133715.1 Planctomycetaceae bacterium | reverse complement strand
TGAAGGCATCGCCGATCGCATTGGTCGCACTGGCGCAGGCGGTCGCCACCGTGTAATTGGGGCCCCGGATGCCAAGGCGGATCGACAGATTGCCGCGCGCCGCGTTCAACATCAGTTTGGGGATCGTCAGGGGCGAAACGCGGTCCGGACCCTTACTCAATAAACGCTCGATCTGCGTTTCGATTTCTTGCAGTCCCCCAATTCCGGAGCCAAGGATGACCCCACAGCGGAATGAGTCTTCCCGGTGGAAGTCCAGTCCGGATTCCTCGACCGCACGCGTGCCCGCCACCATGGCGAATTGGGTGAACCGGTCCAGCCGCTTGACTTCTTTTTTGTCGGCGTGGGTCCCAATGTTCCAGTCGTAGATGTCGCCCGCAAACTTCACTTTGAAGTCCGTGGTGTCAAACAACCGCAACAGATGAATGCCACTTTCGCCGCCGCACAGCCGGTCGAACAAATCGTCCACCTGGCAGCTGAGCGAGGTGACCACGCCCATCCCTGTTACGACCACACGCCGTTTCATCAGCATTTCGTCCTGGATCTTTTCAAGAGGCCTGAGCTTGTTCGATGTAATCAATCGCCTGACCGACGGTCTCGATCTTCTCCGCCGCGTCGTCCGGGATGTTGATGTCGAACTCTTCTTCCAGCTCCATCACCAATTCGACGGTGTCCAGCGAATCGGCCCCCAGATCGTTGATGAAATGCGTTTCCGGCTTGACCTTGTCCCGATCCACACCCAGCTGCTCGGAAACAATATCGGTTACTCGTTCTGCGACAGATGCCACGTTGCTACTCCTTTGTCAATGATTAAATGGGCGAAGTTCTTGCGAGCTCCGCAACACGTTTGTTCCCAATTCGGCGTTTCCCGTTCCCACGGGGGGGTGCCTGCTCCCAGCCGTGACGCACCGGTCACCGGATACGCAACAGCTCCAGAAGATAGAAAAAACCTACGATTCCGGTCAAGAGCGCTTTGTCGGCCCTATCCCGTCATGCCTCCATCGATCACCAGCACCTGCCCAGTGACATAGGCAGCTGCCGGGCTCACCAGATACAAGACCGCCGCGGCCACTTCCTCGGCCGTCCCCAGCCGTTTGGCCGGGATCCGCTTCTTCACCTCCCCCAGTACCAGTTCGCCCATCGCCTCGGTCATCTCGCTTTCGATATATCCGGGCGCCACCGCGTTGACCGTGACCTTGCGACCCGCCAACTCCTGGCTCAAGCTGCGTGCAAAACCGATTTGCCCGGCTTTCGAGGCGGCGTAGTTCGTCTGGCCCGCCGTCCCAATCATCCCCGAGACGCTGGCGATATTGACAATCCGACCATACCGGGCACGCATCATCTGCCGCGAAACCGCTCGGCAAAATAAAAAGGTCCCCGTCAGATTCGTCGTCAAAACCTCCTCCCAATCCTCGTCTCGCATGCCCGGCAGCAGGGTGTCCCGATTGATCCCCGCATTGTTCACCAAAATGTCCAGCCGGTCCCACTGTGCGAGCACCTGATCGACGACCTGTTCCACCGAGTTGCGATCTTTGACATCGCACGCATGGGCTGCGGCTCTTCCCCCCACAGCGTGAATCGCCTCGACCGTCTCTGCCAACGCGCCCCTGTCGCGGGCCACACACGCCACGCGGGCACCATTACACGCCAATTCCAAGGCGATGGCTCGGCCCAGACCACGCGAGGCTCCCGTCACCAACGCCACCTGGTCGGTCAAGTCGGCGGTCAGCGATCTGGCCGCGGGCTGTGTCATGTATCCATGCTCCTTGGGATGGTTGCTTATTCACTACCTCGGGGGGTTTGCTTGCCCGTTCGAGCCGCAGGTACCGTCGCAGCTTCCAGCCCGCAAACCGGTTCCCCTGCCAAAATTCCGCTGCACCCGGACGCTCAGCACTCCACGTTCTCGCAACGAATCTTGCGGTGGATGCGCCGGAGCAGACCGCGCAACACCCGACCCGGCCCGATCTCGTAAAACAAATCGAATCCCTCGCCCAACAAACGCGTCATCGATTGCTCCCAATGCACGGGCGAGACGAGCTGCCGGACCAGCAACTGGCGGATCTCTTCGGGATCGTCATGGGGGGCCGCATCCACGTTCGAAATGACCGGAATCCGCGGCCGGCATAACGTCGCCGCCGACAATGCCGTCACCAACCGCTCGACCGACGACTCCATGATCGGTGTGTGAAACGCGCCCGCCACCGCCAAGGGCACCACTTTCATCGCCCCCGCTTGCATCGCCGCCTCGGCAATCCGCTCGCAGGCCGCATTATGCCCGGATACCACGATGTTAGCAGGGCAGAGAAAATTGGCCGGCTGAAGTACCTCGCCCTCCGCACGCACCTGCTCACATAATTCCTCGACCTGCGCACGCTCCAACCCCAAAATGCTCACCATTCCGCTAGGGGTTTCATCCGAAGCCGCTTGCATGGCTTCGCCACGCTGCTGGACAACCTGCAAGCCCACCTCGAACTCCATCACGCCCGCAAAAACCAACGCGGTGTACTCGCCCAAACTCAATCCGGCTGCGGCTTGACAACCCTCCACCACTTCGGGCGATTGGCTACGCAACCACTCCAACGCGGCGAGACTGGTCACAAACAACGCCGGCTGGCTGTAGGCCGTCGAATCGAGATCCTCCTCGGGACCCTCGAAACAGACTTCCGCCAAATCGTAGCCGAGTACCGCCCGGGCTCGCTCGTAATAGGCCCGCGCCGCCGGTAACGACTCGGCTAACCGGCGACCCATACCGACCGTCTGAGCCCCCTGACCAGGGAATAAAAATGCGATCTTGCTCAAAAGCTACTCCTCACTGCTCTCGACGACCATCCGCCCCATGTAGTAACCACAGTTGGGACAAACCGTGTGCGTGGTCACCGCCGTGCCACAGTGGGAACAGTACATCAGTTGCTTCGGACGCTTGGCATCGTGCGCGCGACGCTTGCCGGTCCGAGAATTCGAGTGTTTGCGTTTCGGAACTGCCATAATCCTGTTTACCTGTACCAAAGATCCGCCGGTCGGGACTTACCGTAAGTCCGCAACCTGCGCACCGGGAGGGTGGCGAGTCTTGTTGAGTCGCTGATCGTAAGAATCGTAGCCGGATCTGTCAAGCAGACTTGGCCGGCAACCCCGCGATCCCCGCGACGCGAAACCGCCTGGATGGATAATATCAGACCGTCCCTTCGGGTGTGTTTGCGGCTGGACCCTTGCTGCGCGTTGTTTCGAGTACGATTGACTCGGTCGATGGGGTTCGGTTTGTCTCCGAAAAATTCTCGTGTGTCCGCCCCCCCCGTCTGCGACGGTGGTTCGCGCCCTGGATGGGTCGGGTCGGAACCGGGAACCCTGAAACGTGGCCTCTGGCCCCCAACCCGCCATTTGTAAAACCCCGTTGGGGTTTGCGGATCGTGGTTGACGCATGCCAACCCAGGGTGCGCTGTCGCGACCCTGGGCTATGTTGTGCAACGCCTTCGGCGTAAGACGCCCCGTCGCTTCCCGGATTCGCGGTTTCACCACCAACTCCCAACCGCGAAGCGGTTCCACATCAAAGGACGCTTCGTACTCGTACTCGTACTCGTACTCGATCGACTCTTTCGCCAAGGTCTGCGTTGGATCAACCGAGTCCGCACCGACACAACTGTTCGGCGCGGGTCTCTGACCCCGCCGAAACCGTAGCTCGGTCAGAGACCGGCCACAGCGCGGTCGTGTCGGAACCGGGACAACCGCGACAAAAGCAACCGTAATTTCTTCGTAGATATCCACCACCCGACCACCCGACCACCCGACCACCCGACCACCCGACCACTCACCACTCACCACTCACCACTCACCACCCAGGGCATAGCGGGTCGGATCGGGGGTTTCGGCCTCTTGAAACGCTTGGCGGCGTTCGGCGCATTTATTGCAGCAGCCGCAGTGGCGGCCGTCGACCGGGGCCAGGCAGGAG
>SLMF01000470.1 GCA_007133715.1 Planctomycetaceae bacterium | reverse complement strand
CTCGACAACAAAACGGCCATCCGCTGCCGTTCGTTCAACGAGTCGATCGCGTTTCGCACCATTTCGCTCATCTCCGCCTGATCCAGTTGACGGACGGGCATCAACCCGCTGGGAGCGGTAGCCAGCACATCCAGCGGTTTGACGCTCATCGTCACACTCCGGTCGCTGGTCACGTTCACCTCACGGCAGCGGGCCGACGAGCGCAAGGCATTGTGGGCCACATTGTGTGCGATGGTGAACAGCCAGGTCGCGAAGCGGGCGTCGGGCGTGTAGCTCTCGCGTGCTCGAAACACACGCAGGAAAACATCTTGGGCTAACTCCTCTGCACGATGACGATTGCGGATCATGTTATCCAAAACGCGGATCAAGCGTGCCTGATACCGCAGCACCAACTCCTCAAACGCCGCCGCATCGCCGTCGCGCACCTGCAGCATCAGCCGCACGTCCGGATCGGCCGCTTGATAATCAGTCCTCGGGTTGTCGATCACACCGCTCAGCGACAACGTATTCTTCTCGTGGTTTGCGTGAAGCCCCACTGACAAAACCGCTCGGGTTGCAACCGAACCGCCAAAACGGGTTGGGTTTTGCAAGCCATTCTCCGGTAGCGGGCGGGAACGAGGCCTGCGTCCTCGTTTATCAGTCTAGCGGTCTTCCGGCTAATAAGCAAAACACCCGCCGCAGGAATAGGTTTCGCTCGTAGATCAAAATGGCTACTTTGGTTGCATATCTCGACGGCGGCGGGCGTGAAGGAAAATCGGGGCGACTGTGCAATTTGAAAAAACGTCGCAATAAGCACGTTCTGGCAGTCCGTACCGATCGTGGCGACAGGTTTCATTCAGGAGAGTCGGGTTGTCGACGAAATCTGAGTTGTGTAGCGGGAATTGGCCGAGTATACTGTCGCCCCGTTGTCCCATTTGCCGGGACGGTTCGGCTTCGCGGTCGGTGTGTCTTTGTTGCGAGCGATCTGATGCGGTTCACCCTGATTGACAGGATTACCGAAATCCAAACGGGGGACTGCATCACGGCGGTCAAAGCAGTTTCCCTGGCGGAGGAGTACCTGCAGGACCATTTTCCGCGATTTCCGGTCCTTCCGGGGGTTTTGATGTTGGAGGCGATGTGTCAGGCGAGTGCCCTGCTGCTGCATCAGACGGAGGATTTTTGCCATTCGACCATTCTTTTGAAGGAAGCTCGCAACGTAAAATATGCGGGTTTTGTTCAACCGGGGCAGACGTTGACCGTTCAATCCCGGCTGCTTGTCTTGGACGAAACAATGGCCACCTTTCAGGCCACGGGCAAGGTAGGCAGGCGAACGGCGGTGAGTGGCAAGTTGATCTTGGAACGGTTCAACGTCGCAGATCGCTATCCCGACCGAAGGGCCTGGGATGGTTATGCGCGGCAGCAGCTACGGGGTTTGTTTGAACGGCTATACCAGACAAAGTGAGTAAACCCAAGTGATCCAACGGAGTGGGTTTCTTTTTTGAGTTTTTCCTCAGACGGAGATTTGTTTCATGCCAAGTAAAGAAGAAGTGTTTGA
The DNA here is from genome assembly GCA_007133715.1 of Planctomycetaceae bacterium. Lineage (GTDB taxonomy): Bacteria > Planctomycetota > Planctomycetia > Pirellulales > Pirellulaceae > SLMF01. Next base: position 2,408 of record SLMF01000470.1, on the reverse strand, counting down.
GAAGGTTAAGGAAGCTTTGGTCGATGCCTTGGGGGTCGATGATGACGAGGTGACGCCGACGGCCACGATGGTGGGGGATTTGGGAGCCGAATCGATCGACTTTCTGGACATCGTGTTCCGGCTGGAAAAGGCGTTTGAAATCGAGATTCCGCGGGCCGAGTTGTTTCCGGACGACGTGTTGACCAGCGAAGAGTACGTTCAGGACGGCAAGGTCACGGCGGCCGGGTTGGAGCAGTTGAAGGCGCGGATGCCGTTCGCCGATCTCTCGAAGTTCGAAGAGAATCCGGTGGTCCAGGAGTTTGGCAATATGCTGACGGTGGACGATTTGTGCCGCTACATTCAGGGCAAGCTCGCTTAGTAGACAGACGGACATGCGTTGGTTTTGGATCGATCGATTCCTGGAATTCGAAAGTGGGCGGCGAGCGGTCGCTATCAAGAACGTCAGCTTGTCGGAGGAGTACCACTCTGAGTGGCTGCTGGCGATGCCGCTGATGCCCGGTTCGTTGATCCTGGAGGGACTCGCTCAAACGGGTGGGCTTCTGGTGGGGGAAACCAGCGGCTTTCGCGATCGTGTCATCTTGGCCAAATTTGGGCGAGTGGTGTTTCATGACTACGCGCGCCCCGGGGACCAATTGGTTTACGAAGCGGAGGTCCAGGACATCAAGCCCACGGGATCGATCGTGTTCTCAACGGCTCGCTTGGAACAACGTCTGCTCGCCGAAGTCGAAATCGTTTTTGCCCATCTTGACGACCGCTTTGCGGGGGTCGAGCTATTCGACCCCGCAATGTTCTTGGGGAACTTACGTTCCTATGGTCTGTTCGATGTGGGCAAAAATGCCGACGGCAGTCCGTTGCAGGTTCCGTCTTACATGTTAGCGGCCGAGAACCGGTTGGCGGCCGCGGATCCGAGGGCGTGCGAAGAACTCGGGTACGCCGTTTCGTGACTCGTGCCAGCGGGTAACTATGAGGTAGCAGCGATTATGAGGCGACGCGTGGTGATTACGGGGGTCGGCGTCATTAACCCGATGGGCCATGACGTCGAGACCATGTGGGAAGGACTGAAGCATGGCATGTCGGGCGTGGGCTACACGACGATTTTCGATGCCAGCAGTTTTCCCACCCAAATTTCTGCCGAAATCAAAGACTGGGATATCGCTCAGACGGGGGAGGATCCCGCGGTATGGGCCGATCGCGGCCGACACAGCCGCTTTGCCGCCGGGGCAGCCAAACAGGCCGTTGCCGAGTCCGGTATCCTGGATTCCGGCTTGGATCCCGCTCGATTGGGCGTGTACCTCGGGAGCGGCGAGGGGAATCAGGACTTCTTGTCCTTCAGCCGGATGATGACCGCGGCTCTGGAAGAAAAGTCCCTGAACCTTCGCGAGTTTGTCCGGACGGGCGTGAACTCGCTACGACCCATGGGCGAATTGGAGCAGGAGCCGAGCGTTCCGGCGGGACATCTGGCGGCCATGTTCAACGCGCAAGGACCCAATGTCAATTGCCTGACCGCCTGTGCTGCCAGCAGTCAGGCGCTGGGCGAGGCGACGGAGATTATTCGTCGCGGTGATGCGGATGCCATGATCTCAGGGGGGACTCACAGTATGATCCACCCCTTCGGAGTGACCGGGTTCAATCTGCTGACCGCTCTTTCCACCCGGAACGACGAACCGCAGCGTGCGTCCCGCCCCTTCGATCGCCAGCGCGACGGGTTCGTGTTGGGCGAAGGTGCCGGGATGGTGGTGCTGGAGGAGTTAGTGCATGCTCAACAACGCGGTGCCCCCATTTATGGTGAGGTCATGGGGTATGGCTCCACTGCCGATGCGTACCGGATCACGGACATTCATCCGCAGGGGCGGGGTGCGATCGGTTGCATGAGCATGGCCATTCGCGATGCCGGACTGAATCCCGACGACGTGGATTATGTCAACGCCCACGGTACCAGCACGCTTGTCAATGACCGCGTCGAATCGACGGCCTGCAAAGTGCTGTTTGGACAGAGTGGCCGCCGCATCCCCGTATCGAGTACGAAGAGCATGATGGGGCACTTGATTGCGGCCGCCGGCGTGACAGAATTGATCGTCTGCTTGTTCGCGATCCGGGACAATCTTTTGCCGCCAACAATTAACTACGAATACCCGGATCCCGAGTGCGATTTGGACTGCATTCCAAACGAAGCTCGTCCCGCGCAGTGTGATTATGCGTTGAACAACAGCTTTGGTTTCGGCGGGCAAAACGTTTCGATCCTGGTGGGCCGTTACCGCGGTTAGCCTATGCCGGGCGGAGCGGACGGGACTCCGCTCCACCTTTTTCCCGAGTCTTGGACTTCCGAAGGCTCAGTGGCCGATACTGGGTGGGTTATCCAGCAGGAAATCGCGGGGCCCCCGCAGCGTGTAGTACGGGTAGGCCACGGT
>SLMF01000176.1 GCA_007133715.1 Planctomycetaceae bacterium | reverse complement strand
TGTTCGCCGAGTCCCGCGGTTTCCAGACGGCAGATACGCAGTCCAAGTTGGTCCCAGAGCGGATGGGGTGTCAGCGATTCGTGCGAGACGATGCAAATGTCAAAATCCCGTTCCGGAAGCTTGCTTGCGATCTGGTCGGCCACGAAAAGGGCGTAGGGATGAAAGCGTTGATCGACCCCCAGAAAGACCGCTTTGTCATGGCGGGCGCTCCGATTCTGTTCCGATATTTTGATGTTTTCCAGCATTCCCTGCTTCCCCTCCTGCCCGCAAGTCGCCATCAGCAGACCGCTCGCCCACCCGGTGCGAACGTCAATATTCGGAAACTATACTGGGCGTCGCTTGCGAACGCAACGCAAATCTGGGGGATGTCGCTTCCGCTTGCCTGAAAAGGCGAAGTGATGGGGGCCAAGCTTCACGGCATCTCGTGCTGCGGCGTCAGTTCCCGGAGTTCGCGGGCGAAACCGCCGGAGAGGATCGGGAACCGGCACCAGGTCTTGGGGTCCAGGTTTTCGTCGTCCAAATGGAAGCAGGGGGCGTAACGCTCGCGTTTCCACTGGTTCCGGCACCAGAGGCGGAAGAACAACGCCACCCACTCGGCCAACTGCTCGTCCGTGTACGGCCAGGGTTTGACCACCATCTGGGCCAGGACTTCGGCGGGGGCCAATTTGTCGCGGATCGCCGACCGCTCGATCTCGTCCAATACCTCGTAGGGCATCAAATCGGCCTCATCCGTTTGACTCGCCTGCGGGGGTCGCAATTCGGCGGTCGGAGCCTGGCAGTTGATGGCGGCCAGAGCGGGCAGCGGCCCGATACCGGCGGGACCCTGCCGTTCCATCCACTGCAGCCAGCGGCGTAGGAAGGCTTTGTCCGCACCGGCGATCGGCGAGAGCCCGCCACTGGTGTCCCCGTCCATCGTGGCATAGCCCACTGCCGCCTCGCTGCGGTTGCTGGTCGACAGCAACAGGGCGCCTCGCAGATTGGCGACCAGCCAGACGCCGGGCGAGCGGACCCGCGCTTGGATGTTCTGCAACGCCAGATCGTCCTGCTGCCAATCCAGCGGGCGGCCCACGGCCCGGGAGACCATCGCCACATATTGCTGGACCAAATCGTCGATCTGGAAGTGGTAGAACTCGGCCCCCAGCGCCGCGGCCAGCTCGCGAGCCGCCCGCAACGTGGTTTGCGAACTGTTGCGAGTCGCCTGATAGACACAGGTCAGCAGCTGTTGCACGACCTGCGGGGGCTGCTGCGACGGATCGAGTTGGACGAGTCCTGCCAGTCGTTGGGCGAAACCCGCGGCGCCCAGTTCGGCCATCCCCAGCCGGACCATCAGGGCGCAGAGCGTGGCCACGGTTGCCGAATCCACTCCGCCACTGAGCGAGACCACGAATCCGCGAGTGCGGCTCTTGCGGAGGTAATCGAACAATCCCAGGGCCACCGCGCGGGCGAATTCTTCCTCCTTGCGGTTGCTGCCCGTTTCCCAGTCCGGCGTGTCGACTCGAGGCGCTTCCGGCCGCCGGGGAGGAAAAGGGAACTCGGCCGACACGCAACCCGTTTCCGCTCGGCCGACATCCACCTGGAAACTGCCGGTCCGGGCGCGATTCATCCGCCCCACGTCCAAATCGACCACGGCCGTGGTCAGGTGATACTCGGCAAAGGAGAAGCGTGGGCCGCTGGCCAGCAAACGGCCCTCGGCCGCGATCATCGCATCGCCGTCGTATATCGCCCGACCTGTCTCGTTGCCGACCAGATTGGCATAGACATAGGCCGCGTGCAGCGCCCGCGAGCCTTCCAGCACAAAACGCTGACGCACCTCATGTTTGCCGAACGCAAAGTGGCTGGCGCTGGGGTTCAGCAGCAGGTCCACGTTGCGGCGGGCCAAGCTGGCCCCGGTCCGATTGCCGACCCAGGCGTCCTCGCAGATCTCGAAGCCCATGCGCAGGCCGCCACAATCGAACACCAGATCGCCCAGCGGGTAGCGGGCCGTATCCCACGCCACCTGCGCTACCTGACCTTCCGGCCAGGGGCGGAACCACCGCGGTTCGTAATGGATCCCGTCGTTCGCCAGATGCTGCTTGGCCACAAAACCCAGCAAACGGCCGTCGACGGCTAACGCCGCGGTGTTGAACAACCCCCCCGCGTACCACAGGGGCAGACCGAGCGAAACGATCAGCCCACGCGTCTCCGGCAACAGCTCGTGCAACACGCGGGCAGCCATCCGCGGCACGTGCGGCGAGTGAAACGCGTCCTCGCAACCATAGCCACTCAGACACAGCTCGGGCAGGCAGAGCACCTGCACCCCCTGCTCGCGGGCTGCTCCGATCGCCGCCACGATCCGAGCGGCGTTGCCATCCCAGTCCAACGCCGTCTGGTTCAACACCGCCGCAGCCACTTTGACCAATTTCATGCCCATCCTCTCCCTGCAACCGGTCCTCGCCGGGCGACAGCCCCCCCTGGCGGGCCAATCCTACCTTGAAAGCTGCCGACCGTTCATTCTACGATAAGCGGTCGAGGTCCACCCGCACCGCGGACAGCCCGGCGGCACGGATCGATCGGTCGCGTCGCAACCGGCCCCCCGCATGTTCCGGGCACCCGCCGACAGCGGGCCCCCGCGGGTGACTCTCGCCATTGTAAAGCTTGACCGACTACTTCGGCAGCCCCGTCAACAGGAGCCGCAATCTTATGTTCAGTGGAATCGTGGAACGCATGGGAATTGTCCGCCGTCTGATCGCCGACCCCCCGGGGGTCCGGTTGGTCATCGAATCGGAGGTGGTCGCTCGCGGGGTCGAGATCGGCTGCAGCATCGCCGTCAACGGCTGCTGCCTGACCGTGGTCGAAGCCGACGGCAAGTCGTTCGGCTTTGACGCGGGCGCCGAGACGCTCAGCCGCACCAACTTGGGCCGCTTGCAGGAAGGCAGTCCGGTCAACTTGGAACGCTCGCTGAAAATCGGCGACGAACTGGGCGGCCATTTCGTCACCGGTCACATCGATGGACTCGGCCACCTGGACCAGCGGATCGACGAAAAAGACTGGTCCACCTTCTGGTTCCGCATGCCCGCCCGCTTGGGCCGCCAATTGGCCAGCAAAGGCTCGATCGCCGTCGACGGGGTCAGCCTGACTCTGGTCGACGTGGAAGACGTCCGTTTCAGTGTGGCACTGATCCCCCACACCTTGTCGATCACCACGCTGGGGGCGCTCCAGAAAGGCGATCCGGTCAATCTGGAAACCGACATCCTGGCCAAGTACGTCGAGCGGCAGTTGGCTGGTCATACGGGGCGAACCCCCGCGTAGCCCCTGCGTTCGCGATGCGGCCCGTGACCGCGCGCATAGCCGTTCGATTTCCCACGGTGATTCGGGGCCCTAGGGCTCGGTGGACAGGAGAGCGACCGGGAATTCGGCCAAGGCGTCGGCCAGTTGGAGTTGGTTCTGGTGCAGCGGGCAAGGTTGGCCGGTGAAATGGTTTTTCCAGGGGCCGCTGAGCGGTTGTTCGAAACTCAGTTTCGTATCGCCCCAGACCTCACGACCGGTGGGTGAGGGCACGGCGGCGTCCTGTTCCGAGCGGGGTGTCAGACGGGCGAGCAAGCGGGGGGCGATGCAGATGGCGGTGGGCTCTTGCGTGCTGACGGGTCGCCAGAGCCAGGCGCAGACGTGCTCGGCGCGTGCGCCGACCGCCTGCAACGGGATGTACTGGCCGGAGAACAGAGCCGGATGGCGGCGACGGAACTGGAGACTTTGCCAGGTGACCAGCAGTTTGAGCCGCGGGTCGGTGGGCTGTCGGCCCAAGCGGCCCGCCAACTCCCGCTGCGCTTCGTTTCCGGCGGCTGCGGCGGCGAGCAGTTCGTCCAGCAGTTGGCAGCGCACGGTGTAATCGACCGGGCGGCGATTGTCGGGATCGACCAGACTGAAATCCCAGAGTTCCTGCCCCTGGTAAATATCCGGTACGCCGGGCGAAACCAGTTTCAGAAAACACTGGGACAGTGCGGTGTACAGCCCCCAGGGCAAGACCCGCTGGTGGAAGGCTTGGAAACTGGCCAGAAACGGGTTCTCCCGCTGCAGGGACAACGCCTGCTCCACGAACTCCCGGACCGCTTGGTCGTACTCCGGATTCGGCGAGATCCAACTGGTATGCCGCTTGGCTTCGTGTGTCGCTTTTTCCAGGTAGCCCAACAGGCGTTCGACCAGTGTCTGGTGGGCCTGTTGGTCGGGCGGTTCCAGCGGCCAGATCCCGACCAGGGTCTGGTAGAACAGATACTCGTCGTTCCGGCTGGGCGCGATTTGACCGTCCAAGGCGCGATGCAAGCGGCGGTTCTGGCGTTTCCACTGATTGACGGCCTCGCGCCAGGTGCGAGGGATTTCGGACAGTACATGGATGCGGGCGCGAACGTCCTCGCTGCGTTTGGTATCGTGGGTCGAGGTACAGAGCAAGGCGTGGGGCCAATGGGTCTGGCGGGCCAGGTTCTGTTCGTGGAATTCCGCCAAGCTGGTCGGCGGGTGGGCCGGGTCCCCGCCCACTTCGTTGCGGGAGGTCAACGGATAATAGCGATAGAAGGCCGTGTCTTCGATGCCCTTGGCGGTGACCGGACTGGTGACCTGCTGGAACCGGCCCACAAACTGTTCCCGCTGGTGGGAGATGGTCTCGTCCATTTTCGCCGGCAGCTCGAACAGCAGGACGCCGGCCACGAAATCGAACACGGCGGCATCCATGGCGGGGTTGGTGCGTTTGGCGAGATTCACCGCCGAGCGGATGATCCGGCGGTCCCGTTCAGTGACGCCCTGGGCATGGACATAAGTCCGGTAGACGGGGAACAGAGAGAGGATTTCTCGGAGCGCGTGCCGCAGTGAATTCAAGGTGAAGTCGCGGGAGAAGCGATGTTGTTCCGAGATCCGGTTCAGGCGGTGGGCCAGCAGCTGCAGGTCGCTGGCCATTGCCACGCGGAGGATCAAGCGTTTGGTTTCGCCCACCACGTGCTCGAAATCCGCTTTTTCCTGCGTGAACTGCTGGTAGAGTTTGCCGAGTTCGTTCCAGCCGCGGGAGTCGACGAACAACCCGGTGGCCGGATTCAGGAAATCGTAGCCGGTGGTGCCGGCCACGGGCCATTCGGGCGGCAACGGCTCATCGGGGCCGAGGATCTTTTCCACCACGACGTACAAGGGGATCTTTTTCACGACCGCGGGTGGCGGGACGGGCGCTGCCGCCTTTGCACCCGGCAGGAACTCTGCCGGAGCATCGACCGCTTGCAGGGCATCGTCGTGGGTCCATGCGGATAGCCGTGGCACCAGTTCCGGCTCGATCTGGTCCCAGGTCGGCGGGGCGGCCGCCGCGGCGGCCGACGAATTCGCCAACTCGTCGCCCCTCGCCGCTGGTTGTTCGACCAGCCGTTGGTACGCACGTTGAGCCAAGGCCCGCAGGTATCCGCTCTGCAAACGCCAGAGGTATTCCAGGGGATCGAACAGACCGTCAATATGGTCGACACGCAGCCCCGAGATCTTGCCCTCGGCCAGCAGCTGAAAGACCAGACAGTGGCTGGCTTCGAATACGGAGGGCAGTTCCGTGCTGAGCGCAGCCAGTTCATTCACATCGAAGAAGCGGCGATAGTTGATTTCATCCGAAGCCGCCTTCCAATGCGAGAGACGATAGACCTGAGCGTCCAGCAGTTCCTCCAAACGATCGAAACTGGAAGCTTCCCCCGGGTGACCATTGAAACGGTCCACAACTCGCCAAATCGCGATCGGCAGGGAAGGGCAGTCGCCGGCCAGGCGTTCCAAGCGGTGCTTGATGATCTCCTTCTCCCGCTGCCGCTCCTCGATTTTGTGCTGCCACTCCTCGGGCCGTTCGCCAGCCGTGGGCAGCCGGTCGGGCAGGTAGTCCAACGCGGTCAGAATGCTTTCCAATTCCAGCAGGTGTTCGGACTCGGGAGGCAATTCTTCTTTCAGTTCTGCCAGGACTTCGTTCAGCGGCACGGCATAGGTGCGGGGATCCAGCGGCAGCCGGTGCTCGTAGTACTCGATGAAGAAGGCACCGTCGGCAAAGCTCAATTGCAGCTGGCCGTTCTCCAGCACTTGGCCGAACTGGTCACCCAGGATCGGCAAGAGGATTCGATTGCGGAGTTCTTCTTTGACCGGCCGCCACTCGATATCGAAGAACGGCGCGTAGGGGGAACTGGGGCCGTTTTCCAGGACGTTGTCCCACCAGGCATTTTCGCCGGGCGCCACCGCCATGTGATTGGGCACGATATCCAGGATCTGCCGCAAGCCATGGTTGCGGAGGGCGGTGACCAGGGCTTGGTAGTCTTCAGCGTCCCCCAACCGCGGATCCAAGCGTGCGTAATCCACGATCGCATAACCGTGCGGGCTGCCGGAGCGTGCGGCCAGGTAGGGCGAGGCATACAGATGCGTGGCGCCCAATTTCTGGAGATAAGGCACGATCTCAGCAGCCTGGCGGAACGTGAGATGCTCCGGATGAAACTGCACACGATAGGTCGCTTCGGGGATGACCGCCTGCTCCTGCAGCGCCTGCTGCACGTGCTGGAGGATCGTTTCGGTCCACTCGGATCGGTTTGTCATGGATGCTGGTCTCCCTGCCCGAGCAGGATCAATTCATAGGGTTCCAACAGATCGGGAAGCGAGTCGAGCGTGCGGGCCCCGCCATAGCAGGTCTGTTCCGTGCTCAGCAGCAGCCGTTCTCCGTCCCGTTTCTCGAGCGTACAGGGCTGAGGCTGGGCGGTCAGATTGGCCCAGGCTCGGCAGGTGCGGGCCTCGCCGCGTTCGATCACCAGCAGGGGCGGCGGGTTCGCGTCGTCGTGTCCGGTCAAGCGGGCTCGGGTGGCCCGGCGGTCACGCAAGGCGGGCCAGTTGCGGCGGGCCTCGAGCAGGTCGGCATACAAGCGCCGCATTTGACCGGCCGGCGTCCCGGCGGGCCAGTCCCAACTCAACCGGGCCGAAGCGAACGTGGCGGGGTCCTGCGGATCGGGAAGCTCTTCGCCCCACTGAAATTCCAACGCCGCAAACTCCGCCCGCCGACCCTCCCGCACCGACTGGACTAACTCCGCATCGCCAAACGAGCAGAAGAACGGAAACGGCCGACGCTCGCCGTACTCCTCGCCCATGAACAGCAGGGGGATACACGGGGACAGCATCAGCAGCCCGCACGCCAGACGGCACGCGGCCGGCGGCAGGTACGTGAGCGGGCGATCGCCCCACGCCCGATTGCCGATCTGGTCGTGATTGTGGATGCAGACCACAAACGCGCTGCGGTCGCGATCCGCGACGCGATTGCCGTGGTTCCGCCGCCGAAAAGGGCTGTAACAGCCGTCGTACACGAAGACGTCGTTGAACGCTTTGACCAAGTGCAACGCCTGCCCGAAATCCCGGTAGTAGCCCTCTTGCTCCCCGGCCAGTAATGCCCGCACACTGTGATGGAAGTCGTCATTCCAGACGCCGTCCAAACCGTATCCGCCGGATGGGGGCGGATCGATCAGACGCACATCATTCTGATTTGATTCCGCGATCACCTGGACGCTCCGGCCCTGCCGCCGCGCTTCGGCCTGGACCGCTGACTGCAGATCGGCCAGCACGTGCCGGGCACCGAAGTCATAGATCGCATGCACGGCATCCAGCCGCAACCCATCCACGTGGAAATCCCGCACCCACATGCAGGCGTTGTCGATCAAGAACTGGCGCACGGGTTCGCTGTCCGGGCCATCCACATTGATCGCAGAGCCCCAGGGGGTGTGATACCGGTCGGTGAAATACGGTCCGAAGACGCCGCTGTAATTGCCTTCGGGCCCCAAGTGGTTGTAAACCACATCCAGGAAGACGGCGATCTGCTCGCGGTGCGCCTGATCCACCAACCGCTGCAGGGCCCGCGGGCCGCCATAGCTGTTCTGCACGGCAAACGGATAGGCGCCGTCATAACCCCAGTTGCGCTCGCCCGCAAACTGGGCCAGCGGCATCAGCTCGATCGCCGTGACGCCCAAGGCCCGCAGCTCGGGCAACCGGGGGATGATCGCTTCCAAGGTCCCCTCGGGGGTGAACGTGCCCACGTGCAGTTCGTAGATCACCAGCTGATCACGCGGTATGCCCCGCCACTCCTGGTCGGTCCAAGCATATTGCTGGGGAGAAAAAACCGCGCTGGGGGCATGCACACCCCCGGGCTGTGATCGCGAAGCCGGATCGGGCAACGTCCGCTGGTCGGGCAAGCGATAGGCATAGCGCAAGCCCTCGGACACCTCCGCTTGCCGATGGCTGTGATAACCCGAGTCCCGGGGCTGCATGGTGACCGCGACTTCCTGACCGTTCGGCCAGGTGACCAGTTGCAGGCGTGGGTGACAGGGTGCCCACAACTGCCAATGGACGGAGCCATCCGGTTGCCTCAGAGCCCCCTGGGGCCGGTGCGGGTATCGGTCGAACATCAGCCCGTCCTTTCGTGATGCGAGGCCTGCGAATCCTTGGCAGCGGAGCCGGGCGGCCGGGGTGCGGGACCGGGTGCCTGGCGGCGACTCTGAGCGACCGTCGCCAAAATCCGCTGCACCGCCTGCAGCTGAGAGAAATCCTCCAGGCCATACCGAGCCCGCCGCCGCCAATTCGGCCGCTCGTCAAACGTGCCCGGCACATTCTGCGGCCGGGTCTCCAGCCACAAGTCCTCCAAATTCACCAAGACCATCGGGGATGCCGAACAACCCAACAGCTTCAAACAGCCTTCCAGCACCGCTTCCAAATCCGCTTCACCAGCAGGCAGCAACTCCCGCTCTTGCAACAGCTGCACGAGTTTCCGGCAGGTGTTCGCCCGTTCCCGCCGCACCGCCTCCGCCTGCTCCGCAGGTAACAACCCCAGCTCGACCCGATCGTCGACGTCCTCCGCGTTCCAGTAGGCCGCGAAATGCGGCATGTCATGGGTGTTCAGGCTGGCAACCGAATAGCTGGGGACCGGGCGGAGCATCTCCGGCCGTTCCGGATTCATTTCATACTGCAGCACATACATATCCCGCAGATTATGCTCGGCCAGGGCGCGATTCACCGCCGCGGGCACCGTGCCCAAGTTCTCGCCCACGATCTGGGCCTGATGCCGGTAGGATTCCAGGCACAGCAGGGCGAACAGCTCCTCGGCCGGAAAGCGGACGTACGCGCCGTGCCGGGCCGACATCCCGTGCGGGACCCAGTACAGCCGGTGCAGCGACATCACGTGATCGAAACGCAGCACGCGCGCGAACTGCAGATGCCGACGCAGCACGGCGATCAGGTGCCGGTACCCCTGCTCGCGCAGCCGCTCGGGGTGCAGGGGCGGGAAGCCCCAGTCCTGGCCTTTCGTGAAGAAACCGTCAGGCGGGGCGCCCCCCGAGGCGTCTGGCAGAAACAGCTCCCGTTCGCGCCACACGTCGTAGCCGTTGCGCGTGACGCCCAAGGGGAAATCCAGATACCACAGCAGATTGAGCTGGCGGGCCCGTTCGGTCACCTGCCGTAACTGACATTCGACTTGCCACTGCGTGTACAGGTGGTAGCGGTAGACGCGAGGATCGTAGTCGTCCGGCCGGAAGTCGCCCAGCTGCAACCGGGCGGGCCACGCGGGCCAAGCCGCCCCCTGCCGCTCGCCCACCGCTCGGAAACGGGCGAAGACTTCCAGCTCGGGGTCCTCGCGGCAGCGCTGCTGCAACGCGGCTTGGGGGCCGGCGGGTCCGGCGAAGAACTGATCCGCCAGCGGCTCCAGCACCGCCCGCTGGCGCCGCATCCGCCGGTCATAATCGACCAAGCCGGGTTCTTCCCCAGAAGCGGCGGGGTGGTCCGGCAAGGCCTGGGCGGCCTGAGCTGGCGGACAAGCGGCGAACTCGGGCAGCCGCCGCGGGTCCAGATACACCTCGTTCCAAAACAAGCGGCTGGCCGCAGAATACGGGCTGGGATCGTCCGTCGCTTCCCACAACGTGGCCAACAGCGGCAGGGTGGCGACCAGGCTGCCGCCCACACCGGCCGTGAATTCCATCAGCCGTTCCAGGTCGGAAAAATCGCCCGTCTGGTAGCTCTGCCGACTGTGCAGAGCATACAGCGGCAGGAACAGACCCCAGCGCGCGGGCTGTTCCTCCGGCGGCGGCCCGTAAGCCTGCCGCGGAGCACTGATCACCAGCGACTGCCAGACCTGCCGACCAAACTCGAGATACGCCGGGTGATAGCCGAAGGGCAACGTCTGACGAAGCGACAGATCGAAGACGTCAAACGACACACCCTCGATCGTCGCGCCCGGGCGGCTCGGTAATTCCTCCAGCCGACCCTCGCGGCGGACCTCGCCACCTTCCTCCAGCTGCACCCGGCAGACGAACGCCTGCTGCTGCTGCTGGTCGCGCGGCAGACGCAAACGAAACGTCACCGGTGCGCCTTGCCACGCCACGTGGACCGGTTCCCAGACCCGCTGCCAGAGCTGTTGCCGACGGGCTCGCAGGGCGGGCGCCGCGTCGTCGGGGTGCGTCAGCGGGGCACCCAACAGCTGCAGAATGCGGAACACGCTGGCGGCCGCCGCCTGGCACGGCTGCCCCCAGACGTCCTGGTAGCCGGTCTGCACTCCGTACAGACGAGCCAGCGCCCGGAGGGGCGCCGAGAGCGTTTCTCGATACACCACTCAGCCTCCTGCCATCAATCGTTGAAATTCAGGATCCGCAAGGCTTCGTTCAACGGCACGAAACTTTGCTCCGGCTGCGTTTCCAAGGCGACCCGCAGTTCGTTGGCACACTCTTCCAACTGGTACAGTTCCAACAGCGTCTGGATCATCGCCGTCGGTTGCGGGATGAACTCGGCTTCGCCCGCGACGTCCAAATACGAGCGGAGGAAGCGGGCGCCGGTCCAGGACGCCCAGTAACCGGCGCACCAGCCCAAGGTGGCTCGTTCGTAATCTTCCAGCCGCCGCGCGCGGCACTGGTCTGCGACGGCCAACGCCGCCGCGCGGCGAAACGAATGCAGCATCGACGCCACATCCCGAAGGGCAGTGGTCTTGATCCGCCGCTCGCCCATCGGCTGATCCGGCTGGCCTTCAAAGTCGATGATCACAAAGTCTTCGCCCGTGTAGAGCACTTCCTCCAGACGGTACGTTCCGTGACAGCGGATGCGGACGGCGGTGATCGGTTCGTCCAGCACCTTTCGCACCCGCGAATACAATTCCTCGCGGCGGGAGAGCAGCTGCTCGGCCGCTTCCCGCAATTCCTCGGGTAACTCGGGGGTCCGTTCCAGCAGCCCCAAACTGCGCCCCCAACTGTTGCGGAACGACTGGTAAATCGAACGCTGATGAAATCGCGAAAACGGCTCGGCTTCAAACGTCGTGTCCTCCGAAGGATAGGACAGGGCGTGGTGCAGTTCGGCCGTCCGCCGCCCGAGCAGCTCGATCATCTGCAGATAAGCGCCAAACAAGCGGCGGGCCAGCGAGGGTACCTCGGCATGGCTCAACTTCCACAACGAGCCAGGCAAGGGTTCCTCGCTGGAACCTGCCAGCGAAGAGTCGCAGATCGCCGCATCCAAATAGTTTTCCAGCCGGTCGCGTGTCAGTTCCCACGCGGTCTGCTGGTGCGGGTTGTAGCCCTGCAGGATCCCCACCGCAAAGGGCTCGCTGGACTCCTGGTGGTATTCCAACACCCCGGCTACGGGCGCGACGTGAGGAAAGGCCAGCGTCTCCGACAGATAGGTTCCGGCCGCGATCTCCGGGTGACAGCCCTCCTCCAAGCGGCGATAGAGTTTCAGAAAGAACCGTTCGTCGTAGGCCAGTCCGCTGTTGCGATGGGATTCGCGAAAGGTGGTGATTTCCAGCGGTTCCGTGTCGCCCTGCAGACGTCGGAAGGTGCGCGTCGGCCGCCCTACCACCTCGCCATGCCGCCCCTGGAGCACCTGTTGCCCACTGATCACGTCCAGCAGCAAGGCGGCAAAACCTTCGTCGCCCCAGGCGTCGTGCAGCAGCCCGCTCTGGTGCAAACCCTCCTGCTCGACCACCAGACGGGCCAGGACCACATCAGCCGCCAGCGATTCGGCCCAGGGGATCTCGCCCTGGCTGCTGTACTTGACCGGCAACGTGTATATCTGGCGGCGGGTGTCGACGAAATGCACTTCCACCATCAAGAAAGCCACCTCGGCCTCTTCCTCGCCCGTGCGCGGCACCAGCACATCCAAGACGGACACCGACCGGATCTTCCGCAACGGCTCGCCAAACCAAGGAGCTTCCGCCAAAAACTCCGGCAGAATCCGCTCGAACTGCCCCACGCTCTCCCCCTCGAACACGCGCTGCCAACTGCCGTAGGTGTGCAGCGAGGGCAAATGGCGTTCGGCCCCGATCCGCGTGACGGGTTCGCCATCCTCCTCCGCACCCTCGCGGGGCGTCTGGATCGCAAACCACATGAACGCATAGGGTGTCAACGTCAACAGATAGGGCAGCTCGCCAATCCACGGGAAATCGATCTGCCCGAACAACTCCACCGGCATCCGCCCATCGAACCGCCGTAAATCCAACTCGACAAACTGAGCAAAACGCGACAAGTTCGCCACCACCAGCACGTGCTGGTCCCCGCTGCTCCGCAAAAAGGCCAGTACCTTGGGATTCGCCGGACGCAGAAACTCCAACGTGCCGTCGGTCAACGGCGAAAAATGCTGACGCAGACGGATCAATCGCTTCATCCACGACAACAACGAATTCGGGTTCCGGCTCTGCGTCTCGACATTCACCGTCTCGTAGTGATACTCGTAATCGAAGATCGGCGGCAAGTACAGCTGCTGCGGATTCGAACGAGAGAAACCCGCATTGCGGTCGGCACTCCACTGCATCGGCGTCCGTACCCCGTTGCGGTCGCCCATGTAAATGTTGTCTCCCATGCCGATTTCGTCGCCATAATAGATCACCGGGGAACCGGGCAGCGACAGCAGCAGACCGTTCAAGAGTTCGATCTTGCGGCGGTCGTTCTGCATCAGCGGCGCCAGCCGCCGACGAATCCCCAGATTGATCCGAGCCTGCGGATCCCGGGCGTAAAAACGGTACATGAAATCCCGCTCCTGCTCGGTCACCATCTCCAACGTCAGTTCGTCATGGTTCCGCAGGAACAGCATCCATTGACAGTTCTCCGGGATCGCCGGAGTCTGTTCGAGAATGTCGATGATCGGGAAACGATCCTCCATCTGGACGGCCATGTACATGCGGGGCATCAGCGGGAAATGGAACGCCGTGTGACATTCATCCCCGTCGCCGAAGTAGGCCGCGGCATCCTCCGGCCACTGGTTGGCTTCCGCCAGAAACATCCGGTCGTTGAACTTGGAATCGACGTGGGCTCGCAACTCTTTCAAAAACGCATGCGTTTCCGGCAAATTCTCGCACGTGGTGCCTTCCCGCTCGTACAAATACGGCACGCCGTCCAGCCGCATCCCGTCGACTCCCATCGCCATCCAGTGATCCACCACCTGCATGATCGCGTGCCGCACCTCCGGATGATCGAAATTCAGATCCGGTTGGTGGTGAAAGAAACGGTGCCAGTAGTAAGCGCGGGCGAGCGGATCCCAGGTCCAGTTGGACGTCTCGTAATCCTGGAAAATCACCCGCGCCTGGCGGTACTTCTCGGAAGTGTCGCTCCAGACATAAAAGTCGCGGTGCGAGCTGCCCGCCGGTGCCCGCCGAGCGCGTTGGAACCAGGGATGCTGATCCGACGTGTGGTTCAGCACCAATTCCGTAATCACTCGCAAACCCCGGCGATGCGCCTCCCGCAGGAAAGCCTTGAAATCGTTCAACGTGCCGTAGTTCCTGTGCACGTCCTCATACGAGGAGATGTCGTAACCATCGTCCTTCAACGGCGACGGGTAAAACGGCAGCAGCCAAATCGCGGTTACCCCCAAATCCTGGAGATAATCCAGTTTCTGCGTCAAGCCGCGAAAATCGCCCATGCCGTCCCCATTGGCATCGAAAAAGGCGCGCACATGCACTTGGTACACCACGGCGTCTTTGTACCACAGGCCAGAAGCACTCACAGCTCTCCTCTCCTCTCGTTGGTCTCAGTTCTCCGCCGATTCGTCCACGTGCAGCCGCAACAACGCGGTGGCTCGGCCGTCCAAGCAAAACACCTGATCCGATCGCCAACTCTCCGGCGGGTCACCCTCCGCTCCGGCAGGCGGCGGATCGGCTGCCGTGTTGAATACCAGTTGCCAGCACGCGTCCTCCCCATGAGACGGCAACGTGAATTCTACCGGTTTGTGGTAAGCGTTCAGTAAAATCAGCAACGTGTCCCCCCGCAGGGGTTGGCCAAATTCGTCCGACTCGCCGATCAGATCGCCCGCTAACAACACCCCCAGACTGCGCACCAGGTCCGAATGCCAGGACGCGTCCGTCATCTCGCGACCCGAGGGGTCCAGCCACTGGATATCCTTGATCTCGGTACCCCGGATCGGGCGGCCCTGAAAAAATCGGGGCCGGTGAAGGGCCGGTTGCTCCCGCTTCAAACGGATCAACTGCTTGACAAACTCCAGAAAAGCCCGCTGCGAATCGTCCAACTCCCAATCCAACCAGCTGATCTCGTTGTCCTGGCAGTAGGCATTGTTGTTGCCATGCTGCGTGTGGCTCAATTCATCGCCCCCGCGGAGCATGGGGACCCC
>SLMF01000067.1 GCA_007133715.1 Planctomycetaceae bacterium | reverse complement strand
CGCCGAGCCATTGTCCACCACGATCACCCGGCAGTCGCTGCCCGCCGCCGCGCGCAACGAGGCCAGACATTGCAACGTGTCCGGCAAACCGTTGTAATGCAGCACGACTACGGCGACGTGCGCTGCCCCGGCAGACGCACCTCGCGATTTCGCAACGGAAGTCATGGCCCGTGTCAAGCTCCCCATTCCCGATACAGGGCCAAGTAGTCCCGGCTCTGCCGCTGCCGATTAAAATAGGCGATCACCCGTCGCTTCCCCGCCGCACCCAGTTGCGCGCGCAGTTGCGGCGACCCGGCCAGTTGCAGTACGGCCCGGACAATGTCTTGCCGCAAAGAAGAATAGTCCACCAGGATCCCATTCTCCTCACTGACGAATTCGTCATTCGCGCAGCCGCGGGAGGCGATCACCGGCTTGCCACAGGCCATCCCCTCCAAGATGAAGTTGCTGCAGGTGTCGGCAAAGGTGGGGTGCAGCAGGAGGTCGTGCTCATTCACAAATCGGTTCATCTCCCCCGGTTCCACCCACGGCACGAATTCAAAGTGCTCCGCGACTCCCAATTCGGCCGCCAACCGGCCCATCGGACTGCTCCCGACGTTGTCCACGTACTGCCGCGAATTGCGGCCAAACAGCACGGTAAAGCGAATCGCCGGATGCGCGCGGACGATCTCCGGCGCGGCGGCAATTACATAATGTAAACCGCGCAACGGACGCGCATCCAGGTCGGAAAAACAGAGCACCCGCAGCGGCCCCTCTCGCGGCTCGCCCGCCAGCGGAAAAAATTCGTCCGGCGCGACTCCGTTGTGCACCACCCGCGTCTTCTCCCGCGGGATCCCCAAATAGGACATGTTGTTGCGGTAGTCCTCACTGATGAATACCACCCGGTCCAAATGCGGCAACAGCCGCCGATAGCGGCGTTCATACTTCGGGTCCCAGTAAGCCCGCTTCTCCCCGTCCATCATCCGCCGCTGGCCCTCGCCGTGAAAGGTCAGCATCACGGGCACGCCCCGCGACTTGCGGAGGGCAAGCACCTCTTCCATCCCAAAATCGGGAGTGTGCGAGTGAATCAGCCAGGGCTCTCCGGGGCTAACCAACTGGCGGAGAAACTCGTACCGCTTGGCGAAATAACCGATCGCCCGCAGAGCCCGCCGCTCCCGCAGGGCCAGAAACGGATAGTGCCATTGGCCCTGCAGACACCGCGCCACCTGGCGCCGGTAAGAGCCGCCACCCTGGTTCTGCGGCAGTGCGTGCAACTCCAGGCCCTCGTCCTGCAACTGCTGATTCCAAGTATGGTCCAAATCGACGAACTCAGGTTCGATCAGGCAGTGCAGGCGAATCCCGAGTCCCTCCTGCTGGATAATCTCCAGCATATTCAGCAGGGAACGGGTCAGCCAGACCACCGACACCAGTTTGCCATTGGGGTCCGGCAGAGCATGGACCAGCACATTCAATCGGACGTCAGTTCGGCTTGGCATGCACTTGTCGCGGGTTCGCTTGGGCCCGGGCCACGGAACCAGCGGCCGGGCCGTCACTGCCCGCTGCCTTGTCCGGCTCCCAGTACACGGTGATATTGCCTTGATCGAACACCAACTCCGACTTGTCCACCGGGATGCCGCGATAGCCTTTTTCGACAAAAAACTCCACCAGTTGCTCGGGTCGTTGTCCGAACTGGGCCAAACGCTCCGGGTGAATTTCGACGAGCACGGCGGGGCGGTAGCTGTCGATCGTGTCGGCCATGCCCAGCAAGGCGGTCAGTTCCGCGCCTTCGATGTCGATTTTCACCAGATCCACAGGTCCCACCCCGGTTTCGACTGACCAGCGATCGTAGACCTTCAGTTCCACTTCCACGTCTTCCGCCGCCAAAACGGTTTTGTGCAGGTTGATCGCGGACAGTTGGAACGGCGCTTCGAGGATTGCCGTACCGGCCCTGTCGGCAAGCGCAAAACGGCAGACTTGCGTGTTCTGCAGGTTATTGAACTCGATATTCCGCTCCAGATACTTCCTGACCTGCGGCATCGGTTCAAAGACCAAGACACGCCCCGTCGGGCCGACCCCCAGCGAAAACAGCAGCGTGAAGTAGCCGATGTCGCCGCCCACATCCAGCACGGTCATGCCCGGCCGGATACGCGGCGAAATGAACCGCGTCACCTCGTGTTCCCAAATTCCGCTCAGATAGATCGAACGGCCGATCACCGAGCGGCGTGGATTCCGCACATGCAGTTGCTTCCCGAGACAATCCAGCGTCAGATCGCGATTGGGCAAGCGAAAGTCATGGAGCCAGCGGAGACTCTTGTAGACAGCGCGGTAGCCTGCCCAGAAACAAGGGCGGATTACCGGCGTCTTTCGCCAGACCGTCTTCAATGCTGCCAGGAAATTCATACGCTCGATCGGGAACTGTCAAGAGACGGGTGGTGATTCCGTTGGTCAAACCAGTCCTTGAGCCGGAGCAGCGGTCCGGGCAACAACCGGCGACGGAACGTATCAGGAAGGGGCTGCCGACCGCCAAGCAAGCGGGGAAAATAGTCCCGGCAGCGGCGGACGGTGCGGTGATCGCGGGCCCAGAACGCCAGGTCGTGAGCTACGACCAACTCTTCTGCCAAGAGTTGCAGCCCCTGCTGGTACTCGTCGGGCGTGTAGCGCTCGGCATGCGCGGCCAGCCAGCAGTGCCGGGAACGCACGCTGTGGAAGCGAAAACCGGGCCGCGCTGATTGGGCGGTCGGAGACACTCGGTATCCGGTCAGTGCGTGAGGGACGCGGTGGAACGAACCCCGCTCCCTTAAGCAGGCAAAAAAGATCATGTCTTCCGCATGCTGTGTGTCTTCGGGAAACCGCACCTGGCGAGCGGAGGCCGTTTGCACGAGCGCACTGGAAGGGAGGATCCCTGCCTCGGTACAGCACAGCATACGGACCCGCCGCTCGGGACGGGCGTGCCATTCAGGCCGTGCGATGTCGGCCAAGCGCCCACTACCATCGAACGCGTACGCATCGGTGTACACACACACGATATCGCGCGATGCCGCCACGGCTGCCCACTGCTTCTCCAACTTGTCCGCTTCCCAGCGATCGTCGGCGTCCAGCAAGGCCACCCACGGGCCGCGTGCCTTGTCGAGCCCCCGATTGCGGGCCACCGATTCGCCGCGGTTCGCTTGGCGAATCACCCGCACCCGCGGACCGTAGGACGCGGCGATCGCCGCCGAGGCGTCGGTCGAGCCATCGTCGACCAGCAGGATCTCCAGCGGCGGACAGGACTGTCGCAACACCGAATCCACGGTTTCCCTCAGGTAAGGGGCTGCGTTATAACAGGGAATGACACAAGAAACCGGAATCATGGCTCCAAAAACCGGCTCCATTCGATGCGGGTGGAGCGCCCGGGAGCCAGCACATGGCATTGCTCGAGCGGCGTCTGGTGAATCGGTTGCAAACGCGCGTGGGCTCCGATCCGATAAAGCGAATACCCGAGACGGGTCAGCAGCTGGCAAACTTGCTCGGCACTTCCCCCGAGTTCGCGGAGGAACGCGTCCGTCAATTCCAAGAGCAGATCCGGCCGGTCTCGCGTCAGCAGTTCCCGCGCCCCCTGCAGCACCCGCCACTCGGCGCCTTCGACGTCCAACTTGACTAAGCGTACGGGGGGCAGCTTTTCCCTCAGCTCATCCAGCGGTGCTGTGGAAACGTCCGCCACACGCTGTGTTTTGGCCCCCAAATCCCGGAGTGAAGACAAGCCGGTATGCCTTTCCGAGGCGATATAAAAAGGTGCTGACTGGACGCGGTCGGAGAGTGCCAGGGGGTGGATGGTAACCGCCGCCTGCGGATTCAGGGCGACGTTCCGCCGCAGACTTTCCAGGACGGTCGCCGACGGTTCAAAGGCATGCACCGCCCCCCTGGGGCCGACCAGCGATGCGGCCAGCAGGCTGTAGTAGCCCACATTCGCGCCGATGTCGAGCACACAATCACCGGGGCGCAGGGCTTG
>SLMF01000469.1 GCA_007133715.1 Planctomycetaceae bacterium | reverse complement strand
TGAAAGACAACGTGATCCAGATCGAAACGATCGACGCCTTTGACGGCACACCGGTGTTGGACTTGAAGCCATTCGCCCCCGGCATGGATGCGGCATCGGGCGTGAAAGTCCCCAACTGGGCAGGGCCGCCGCAATGAGTCCCGGCCGCGCGGTCTTATTCTCCGAACACGATTCCCGCCCCCGTTCGTTAAGTTCACATCGCCAAGAGCAAAATCCTGTTTCAGACCGGGCATGACCCCCACTGGCGAACTGTCGTAAACTCTGACCCGGATGGCGTCGACCATGGGTTGAAGGACCGGCCGATGTTGGCATTCGCCCTGTGCTGCGTCGCCGCCCATCTGGCCCTTGATCTGCTGGACGCACGGCAGGCCGACGCGATTCTGACGTACTGGGAGGGACATTTGAACGAACTGGAAACGGGAGCGTGATTTCCTGGAAACCCCAGAAAACGAATGGAAATCGGGCGGGCCGCAAGTGGGTCCACCCCAGCAAGAGGACCTAACAGCGAGACACATTTTCGACTGGCGCAGGATCGTGCATTGCAATCCCGCCGAACCGGGGTTAGAGTCAATTGCATTCGTATTCAGTAGGCGTGTGGCATTCCGGTGCCAGTTGGCCGGAACTGTCCGGGCCGACTCCTGCCCATGGTTTCGGCCCGGCAGAACTTTCTCACTGGTGTCGCAACGGGGAACAGGAGCGGAGACGATGTACCCAATGATTCGATGCGCCGTGGGCGCTATGTGGGTGTGCGGTTTGGCAGCCATTGGGCTTGCAGAATGTGTGGTTCTTTCTGCGAATCCGAAACCGGTCGTGTGCGATGATGCTCTGGCCCGCCAAGGCATCTATTTGCCGTACCGCTTCGAAAATCCTGCAACTCCTCCGACCCGGACGCTTGACGCGGAAGAAGCGGCAGCGGTGCTCGAGCGGGACTGGCTGTTCCAGGCCGAGGGCAAGCCGTTGGAGCAACGTGCGGCGGACGAAATCGGTTGGGCTCGCCAGTTGGCAACCCGTTTGGCCCGTGATCCGCGAACACCTGATCTCGGGCCTGAATTGGCGGAACTGGATGCATGGGAGCATCGATTGACCCGGTCAGCCGCCGAGCTGTCGAAACGGGTCTCGGTGGAGGTCACACCGCAATGGATTTGGTTTCCTGAGGGGCGGCCGGCGGAAGACGCGCCGGTCGAAACCCGCTACTTTCGCCGCTCGTTCGAGTTGCCGGGCGGGGTTGCCAGAGCCGAACTGCGGTTCGCTGCCGATGATGCGTGCGAGGTTTTCCTGAACGGAGTGGCCGTGGGGACTCACGACACCTGGCAGCATCCGGCCGTATTCCCGGTCGAACAGCATCTGCGTGCGGGAAGGAATGTGATCGCCGTGCGGGCCGAGAACCGGCCCGCTCCGGTAACCCGGAACCCGGCGGGGTTCATCTTGTGGCTGACATTGGTTCCGGCGGATGGAAAACCGACGCATTTGGTCTCGGACACGTCCTGGCTGGCCGCTCGAGAGGAAGTATCGAAGTGGCAGCAACCGGCTTTCGAGGACGCGGCCTGGAAACCGGCGATGCTGGCCGCCGACGGCGGCCTGGGGCCCTGGCGGCATCGTTTGCTCGAACGGGCCCCACGGGACACCGTGGCCCAGTATGCGGACACCCCGGCGGAACTGAAAGCATTGTATTTCGCAGTGCGGCGGGTGAAGCGGCGGATCGCACTGGCCAACCCCCTCATCGATTTCTCCCAGCTGTTGTTCATCGACCAGCCGTATCCGCGAGGCCGGGTAAACGACATCCACGAATCGATTCATCGCATGGGCATTACGGCCACACCCGGCGGACGGCTATTGGTCCTGGACGGGTTGCATCCCGGCGGCCGGGTGCGTTTGCTGGCGCCCCGGGAGAACCCCGGCAGTTTCTGGCGGCCCGATCTGTCTTTCGACGGGCAACGGGTCCTGTTTTGCTACAAGCCCCACGATGGCAAAGCGTTTCATTTGTACGAGATGAACCTGGATGGGACCGGCCTGCGGCAACTGACGGACAGCGACTACGACGACATCGACCCGATTTATCTCCCCGATGGTCACATCCTGTTTACCACCACTCGCGGCAACTCGCACGTCCGCTGTGGACCGTTCATCTACTCGTACATCCTGGCCCGCTCTGACCCCGATGGGAATGACATCTATCTGATCAGCTACAATGGCGAGCCGGACTTCGTACCGTCTCTGCTGAACGATGGTCGCGTGATCTACTCGCGATGGGAGTATTCTGACAAGCCCCTGTGGCGGCTGCAAAAACTCTGGGTCACCAACCCCGACGGCACCGGCACCGCGCATTTCTGGGGCAATCAATCGGTCTGGCCGGACCACACGTCCGAACCCCGCGCGATCCCCGGCAGCCAGCGTGTCATGTTCTCCGGCGTCGGGCATCACGACTGGTGGAGCGGTTCGATCGGGATCATCGACCCCAGCCAGGGCCGTGATTTCCCGGACGGGTTGACCAAGGTGACCGCCGAACTGCGGTGGCCGGAATGCAGCATCCCGCCGGTCGATCCGATCGAGGCGGTGGATTATCACTCCGCCGGCCGGTTCAGCGGCTACAAGACGCCCTATCCGCTTTCCGAAGAAGATTTTCTGGTCTCGGCGCGAGGCGAACCCACGGGCCGGTTCCTATTGGACGACCGCACGCGAAGTGCGTCGGACGCCGCGCGGAACAAGGGCAAATTCAGGTTGTACCTGATGGACGTGTACGGCAACCGGGAACTGCTCTATGAGGGCGTGTACAATGTCTTGCACGCGATCCCCGTCCGGCCCCGTACTCCTCCGCCAGCGATGCCCGACCGAGTCATCTGGCCCGGTACCGGACGTGATCGGCAGCCGGTCCAACCGGGTTCGTTCTACAGTGCCGACGTGTACCAGGGGATGCCTGACGTACCACGGGGCAAGGTCAAGTATCTGCGGGTTTTCCAACTGGATTACAAGACCTACTCCACGTGGAAGAAGACCTACCGCCACTCGGGGCCCGCAGTGTCGATCGTCCAAGAGGAGGGTGTCAAGCGGATATTGTCCGAGGTGCCGGTGGAAGACGACGGCTCGGTTCACTTCGTCGCCCCGGCAGGCTACTCGTTGTTCTTCCAACTGCTTGACGAGGACCGTCGCTGCCTGCAGACGATGCGCAGCTTCACCGGCCTGATGCCGGGCGAGCAGCGGGGCTGTGTCGGCTGCCACGAGCAGCACAGCACCGCGCCGCCGGCGCAGCAAACCGCCCTCGCGCTGCTCCGCTCGCCAACCCAACTCAGCCCGCCCCCCTGGGGCACCGAGAGCATCAGCTACGAGCGGTTCGTCCAACCGGTGTTGGACCGCCACTGTGTTTCCTGCCATCGGGGCGACGCTCCCGACTCCTACGAACCGGACCTGCGTCTGCGCCCCGGACATGGCCCCTTCAAGGAGCCTTACCTGACACTGGTCGGTCCGGCCGCCTGGGGCTATTCCGTCCCCGCAAATCGGCCCGGCTACGGGATCGCCAACCTGATCCCCGTAGAGAGCGCCTACGGCCAGAACGATCCCGCGGCCCTGGTCACCTTGCCGCCGATGCAGTATCTTTCGTACCGTAGCCGATTGATCGAACTGGCCGCGAGCGGGGAACACCATGGCGTCAAAGTCGATCCGGTCAGCCTGCACCGGCTGATCGCCTGGGTGGACGCGTGCGGCGTCTACAGGGGCGAGAGAGACCTCCGCGCGCTGAGCGACCCGGATTTCCCGGGAATTGAACGCCTGCCGATCCGTCCCCGCGTGGCTACCGCACCGGTCATCGAGCGGCCTTGACGGCGGGACCAGTTGCAGGCCGATCCAGAAGGAAAAGGACGCGCATTCTTCGTGTTTTTCGAACGAAAAGGACTAGCATTTTTCGTATATCGGCTGCGGAGTCTGCGAGTACAACAGCGTCGTCAAGGTTCGGCCGGCGGTCCGCGTGCGCTT
>SLMF01000479.1 GCA_007133715.1 Planctomycetaceae bacterium | reverse complement strand
TTGAACAGATTGCTGCCCACCACGTTGCCGACGGCAATATCCCGCTGACCCCGGATCGCCGCCACCACCGACGTGGCAACTTCCGGCAAGGAGGTGCCGATCGCAACCACGGTCAAACCCACAACCAATTGACTGACGCCGAAAAAGAGGGCCAATTCCACCGCGCCGTCGACCAGCCAACGCGAGCCCAGGGTCAGCAGCACGAAACCACCGAGAATCAGAGCCAATTGCCGGGCCACGTTGCGGGGCGTCGGCGACGGGGGGGCTTCGCCCTGATCGCTGGCGTTTCGCAAAGCCGCGGCCCGCGTCTCGCGACGACTGTAAATCACCGTCACCACGGTGTAGATACAAGACCCCCCAAAAAGCAGCCAGCCTTCCCCGCGACTGATCTGACCATCCCGCCCGAACAGCCAGACCAAACCCGAAACGGCGATCATCAACGGCACGCCGCACCGCACAATGTTTCGGGAAACCGCCAACGGTGCCGCTAAAGCCGCCATTCCCAAGACCAACAGCACATTGGAGATATTGCTGCCCACCACATTGCCGATCGCCAGATCCGGTTGCGGCGGGTCGGCGTACACCGACTGAACCGTGACCGCCAACTCGGGAGCACTGGTGCCATAAGCCACGACCGTCAAGCCGATGACCAGCGAGGATACCCCGGCGGCCTGAGCCAGCTGGACCGCACCACGGACCAAAATCTCGGCACCACCAATCAGCAGCACGAACCCCAAGACGAATAACACGACAGTCAAAAGACTCATCAGGCAGTGAACCGGAGTAAACAGAGGTGATAGAGCTTGAGGTCGCCGAAGCAAGCGGTCGCGGGTCGCGATCTTGGGGGGCAAACGTCGTGGTGCCCCTCGAAACCTTCACAAAACCGCTTATGTGGCTCGGGATATCCCAGATCGACGCGGTTTCGCCGGGGCCTCTCAGGCGAACGAAGTATAACAGGATCGGCGCGGTCGGCAAATCATAATTCGGACCGGTTGACGCCAGCCGCGCACGGCTCCACCCGGATCGCTCCGCCCGGCTCGACCGGACAGCGATGCTCGCAGGCTCCACAACCGGTGCACTTGGACTCATCAACTTGAGGAACAAAAACACCCCCATCGGCAGGTTCCAAAGAAATCGCTCCCCACATTTCAGGACAGGCATCCAAACAAATCACACACCGCTCTCGCCGAGCCCACGGCAGGCACCGCTTGGGATCGATCACGGCGCGACCCATGCGCGGCGGATCTCGATGTCGCGGATCCGGCCGCGGAATGGCACCTGTGGGGCAGACCGAGGCACAAAGGGTACAGGAGGGCAAACAGGGGCCCTCCCGGGGTACCAAACGGGGCGCGAAGGGAACATCGAGCCGGGCGAACGTGAGCTGGGGCATCAAGCCTCCGGTCGGACAGGCCGCCAAACAGGCCCCACAACCCACGCAACGAGCCCACAACCGCGCCTCATCCGCCACGCCCGGCGGCCGTAACTCCGGCGGTGCCCCCGTCCGACGTAACCAACCGCCCGCTAACACAGTGACTGCCAGACCGCCGATACCAAGCAACACGGCTCGACGGCCCCCCTCAGCACCCCCCGCTTGAACCGATTTCCGAGCGTTCCCCGCATGTGCTGGCTCCCGTTGCGAAGGCTCTGCCCCCAAGCGGTAGGAAATCGCGTCGAACCGGCAAACCGACGCACAGCGGCGACAGACCAAACACTCGCTGGCCGAATACCGATCCCACGTCTGCCCCATCGGACAGACGGGATCACATAATCCGCATTGTGTGCAGGACGGTCCAACCCGTCGCCGCAAACCGACTGGCCACCCCGCGAGCGCCAGCATGGCTCCTAAAGGACACAAGCTCTTGCACCAGAAACGGGGTGCCAGCAAGATCAACCCGCCCGCCACCAACAGCCACGACCACGCGATCGCTGCTTGAACGCCACGAAAGGAGGGTGCGGCCAGCGAGAACACCGCGCGGGCCGTGATCACCAAGGGATCCAACCAACCGCTGAAATTGACCCCTGCAACGGCTGCCACAACCAGGGCTGCCAGCAGCCAGTATTTGATCTGAGTTGGCAGCCGCCGTGGCCGACGCGTTCGCGTTGCGACACCGGCCATATCCAGGCACGTGCCCAAGGGGCAGATCCAGCCGCAAAAGAAACGCCCCAAGCAGGCCGTGGCCGCCAGCAACAGGCTCCCCCAGAGAACGGCTGGCAAGAACTCCCGAGCGGCAATGCCGGAAATCCAACCCAACAGCGGATCTGCCCGCAAGAACCAAGCCACGGTGATCGGCAGCATACCCCCCCGCGCAGCTGCAATTATTCCAGCCAGAAAGATGGCCAAAAACGTGGTCTGGATTGCCGCACGCACGCCCGGCCGCGGCACTGGCCATCGCTTCACCGCCCGCTCTCAAAATAAAAAGTAACGAAAACCTTGGATCTCCATATTCGTCAGCCCTTCCGCCTCCGCGACCGCGACCGCTTCCCGATACTCCTCACGCGTGATGCGACGATCGATCTTCGGAAACTCGTCCGCGCGATAGGTGGGTGTATACTGCGACATCAGATTGACATACGTGTCCTTGGGCAGGTTGCCGGCAATCCAACGCAAAACCTCCGCCGTTCCCCCTACATTGTTGGGCATTACCAGGTGGCGGATGATCAGGCCGCGGTGCAGCAATCCCTTCTCGTCCGGCTTGGCTACCCCTACCTGGCGATGCATCTCTCGCAACGCTGCTTGCGTCATCTGAGGATAGACCTCGGTCGACGAGTAGCGCTGGCCGGCTTCGGATTCCAGAAACCGCGTGTCCGGGGGAACGCAGGTCGAGTACTTCGCCGCCATCTCGCCGCACGCATATTTGAAATCCGCCAAGTAGATGTCCACCACGCCGGACAACAGGGCCAGGACCTCCATCTGTTCCCAACCGCACGTGTTGTAGACCAGCGGCAGCTTCAACCCGCCCGCGGCCGCTTTGTCCAAGGCCAACACGATGTACGGAGAATAATGACTCGGCGTGACTACGTTGATGTTGTGACAACCCCGATCCTGCAGGTTCAACATCATTTCGGCCAAATCGTCAATGCTCCGCTTCGCCCCCTGCCCCAACAGGCTGATCTCATAGTTGATACAGAACACACAGCGAAGACTGCAGTGGCTGAAGAACACGGTTCCCGAGCCCCTGGAACCCACCAGGGGCCGCTCTTCCCCAAAATGCGGGTGATGTGACGAGATGACCAGCTCCGATCCGGCTTGGCAAAAACCCTTCTCGCCTGCCAAACGATCCACCCCGCAATCTCGCGGGCACAGCTTGCACGGGGTCAACCGATCCCACAAAGCCTCGCCCCGCTCCTTCAGTTCGCCGCGACGATGCAGTTGCACATACCCCGGAAGCATCGCGTCCTCCTCCCCCCCGTCCTCTGCTGGGGGCCGCTCAAGGGAACCTGTCGTACGCACGGGTTCCTGGCGTTCCGTCGGGCTGCAACCCATGCCCAAACAGGCCAAAGAGCCCAACCCGCCTCCCAGTACGGCACAATGCTCCATAAACTGCCTGCGCGATTGCCGACTCATCGATCTCCCCCATAATGGCTGAAGGAAAAAAATGGCCCTGGTTGGATGCTACGTAAGCACCACCGCAACGGTTCGATTTGCTCGAGGTCCGCTCGCGCTCCCCGATGCCGATTTCCTTCAGCATACCATCCGACGTCGGATTTCGCACGCGCTGCGGCCCCGGGCGGCGTTTCAAGCCGCGCCCGCAGGCTTCTGCGCAACGACCACCAGACCGTGGACTTCGGTTCCCCCCTCGCGCCGCAAAGGTGCCTCTTCCCAGCTGACAATCTGCAACCCAGCTGCGGTGATCTGTTGACGGACATACGAGGTCGAGTGGCTGAAGCGGCCGTGCGCTTCCAATTGGTATCCGGCCGCCAACTCGTCGCCGCACAGCCGTTCGAGGGTCATCGCCAAATAGCCGCCGTCCCGCAGCGC
>SLMF01000509.1 GCA_007133715.1 Planctomycetaceae bacterium | reverse complement strand
GCACAGAGTATGATGCTGAGATCGATTACGATAACGAGCACCGCTGCGCTGAGCACGAGCACGAATCCCAGACCGAAGAAACGCCCGAACCAGGGGATGCAACGGAGCGGCGGTGGTGAGGTTTTTGGTGAGATCAATATCAACTCCCGCCACCCGCTGATCCGGGTCGTTCTGGCGTGTCCGTCGATGCGAGTTCGGCGGACCTGCTAGTCGTTCTCCCCCTGTTCGGGTTCCAGGTCCAGCGCGCGGTCCAGACGAGCACGCTGGAACAAGTCCCGGACCATCGGCTGGAGCCCGGTGATCTGCAGTTTCCCCCCGGCGGCGGTGATCCGCCGGTTCATGCTGATCAGCCGCGCCATGAACGAGCTGGTGACCAATTGCATCAGGGACAGATCGAAGGTGACATCTTCACCCGCATGCGCCCGCTCGTACGTCTGCAACACCTGTTCTACTTCGGCCGGTTCGGGGGATCTGCCCGGCACGGCCTGCAGGAACACCGGCCCGGCGCCCATTCGGCGGCGGCACCATAGGTAGGCCCCGCATTCCGAGCAGGGCGCATCAAACGGGGGAGCCGGTACGGGCTGGGGAAGCGCATTGCCGCACACCGGACACTGATACGACGCGTCTTTTTTCGGGCGATTGCCCAACGTGTTCATCGCGGTGCCATTCTTCTCTAGAGCCTCGAGAATGTCTCGGCGTCCCGCACACCCGGCACGGGGCCCGCCGCACTGCTGCCATCCTCTTGTAGAGAAACCCACTCTGAGTGACAAGACCGATTCATCATCAGATTGATCGTCAGCAATCGTAACAGCTTTTCCCCGCCGTGTCTGCGGGAGGTGGGACTGCCAATCGTTCGAGGGGTTCGGCACAGGCATTACGCGGGCTATTTCGGAGAAGGCTTCAAGATCGCTTCTCTCTGTGCGCGTCGCGACTACGGCTGGAAGATCGAATTGGCATCCCAGAACTGGAAACTTAGGGTGCTTGAGGAAACCCACGGCGTGCACGTCGTGGATGAGGTGCTGCTGACCCATCCGCATCTTGATCACTTCGCGCAGCTGGACTGGTTGTCGATGTGCCTGTTGCGGAGTGGTCGGCCGGACCAACCGCGCCCGCTTCCAATCTACGCCAGTGGGGAGTGCTGGGAGACCGGGCCGAACCGCATCCACTCGCACCTGGGAGAACGCAGCGAATTCCGGCCTGTCGAGCCTGCCCGGGCAGTCGAACCCGGCGATCTGACGGTCACGCCGTTTGCGGTCGACCACGGTCCCAAAGCCCCGGGTGCCCTGGGGTTCGTGGTGGAGCATGGTCCATGGGATGGTTCTGGGCGACACCGTGGCTTGGCCAACGTAGGATGGCAGGCTGGCGCCGGGACCCCTAGCCGTCCTCGGACGATTCAGGGGGCCAGTCAACGCGGTTTCCCCAAAAAAATCTCAGGATTGCCCCGGTGGTTGCCAAGCCTTGTTTCCACCGGTGCAAGACCGGTGGAGGGTGGTTGCGGTTGCTTACGGGGCCAAGAGGACGGCGAGTGCGCCGTCGGTGGGGACGAAGTCGGCAGCGAAACCCTTGAATTGCAGGCTGAGTAGGTGGGGTGTGGTCCCGGGCTCCGTGGCCGGGTAGGTCAGTACGTTGACCGCCGAACTGGCCGGGAAGGCGTCTTCTGCCGCTTCGAGCTGGCGGACATCGGGTCCGATTTCGCCCTCGGGCCAGCACAGAATTTCGAACCGGCCGGGACCGCTGGCGGTCAGATCGGTCAATTCGGTCCGGGCACCGCCCGCCGCCCGCATGCCCGTGATGCGGAGGCCTCCTCGCAACTGGCCGCCTACCGGCTGGCCATGGACATCGGTCAGCTGGACCGTCAATCGGACGGGTTCACCTGCTGTGACCCAAGTGGTTTCAGGTCTCATCTCCAAGTACAACCGGGGACGATATCGCTCGGGGGGATAGCCGAGTCGGCACAGGTTGACGGCCACGCGACTGAGTCGTTCCAGACCGCAGGCGGTGTCGCGGTCGTACAGCCGGTGGGTGTTGCCGGAGCGGGTGACCCGTTGATGCACGTGGATGGCAGCCCCCAGGGACGTTCCCAGCAAGGTAACTTGGCCCGTGCCGTAGGTTCGCTGGACGATGATCGCGTGCCCCTCCGTGTTGCTGGCCAGCGTCCGAGCCTGGTCCGTCCGGACGGCGAACACGTCCAGTCCGGCTGCGTCGGCCAAGTTCGGTTGGAATCGGGCGATCACGTCCAGCTCCACCCGTCCCAGATCCGTGACCGGTACCGGGCGGGTGAGTTCGGCCTGCAGCGAAATGGTTTGTCCGAGGGTGCCAGCCGGTTCGAGTCGGGCGTCCAGCAATTCGGCCAGCGCCGGGTTCGCCGTGTAACAGGGGGCGCTGATGATCAGATTCGCACCTTCCCGCGTCAACCGGCGGACCAGCCGGAGCTCGTCGGATTCCAAGACCCGTTGGGTGTCCAGAATCACCGCGGACAGGTCATGCCAGGCGGGGCGGCGGCTGCCGTTCGCATCGAAGAACTCGTCCTCGCGCAACTCCCGTCGCACGTCATCGCCGCAGTGCAAATATCCGCGAGCGGCGAACTCCAGCAGGTAGTTGTCGTATGCGGATTGCCAAGCCGGATCGGTCACAGCCACGGCCCGCGTCATCGCACCTTCCCAGCGGTTCAGTTCGGCCAGCGCCTCGGCCGCTTCGGTCAACCGCTGGAGGCCGCGGTCTGCCGCCTGGGGCGAAGCGGCGTGCAACGAGACGAGCAAGCCGTCCGGGTTGGCCGGGTTCCGTTGGGTGCGGATGACCGGCTCGTCCCATTCCCCGGGCAGCCGATCGCGATCGTCCGGGTCCCAGAGACGCACCACGTGACCCGGAGCCGTCTCGATTTCCGGGCCGTGAACCGTGTCGGCGGTCTCGATCCCGTCGCGGAATCGGCGTAAGGGCGCCGCCAACCGCTCGGCGTCCTTACCGGCAATCAGGTTCGGTCCGGGACGATGGACCAGGATGTACAGCGGTCCGTGAAAGGCCTGCATGGCACGGAAGGTCGGCTCGTTCCGCTGGGCTTGGCGGGGGCCGACCTGAGGGACATGGTCGGCGGTCCGACCGCCACCGAACGGGCTGTGCGGCGGCCGGTCGACCCACAAGGCCTGCCGTGCCAGTTCTGCCAGGTTGCGGTCGATCTGCTCCAGCCGTCCGCTGTAACGCCCCGTGTACTGGTTCACCCCGCAAACCTGCTCGTGCGGCAAGGGCGGTACGCGGTGGAACGAGGCGGCTCGCACGTACATCGTCGGCGCGGTGGTCTGGACCACCGCCCGCTGACGCTCGGCGGCCATGTCCAGCGGCTGGTAGAGCGCATCGGGGAAAGCCGTCCCCAGCTCGGCCCCCCAAACCGTCAATTCGGCCTCGTTGCCCACCTGGACCATTAACTGGTGAGGCGAGTCACTGGCCGCGATCACGCGGCGGCAGCGATGGGAATAGTCCTCGTCCCAGGCCGCCACGTCGTCCCAACCGGTCAGACTGCCATACCGGGGCGCCAGCGACGTGAACATGCCCAACCCGTACCGGCTGAAACGATCCCACTCGTGCGGCTGAAAGGAGAAGCCGTAGCGGCGGATGCCGTCCACCCACAAGTCGCCCAGCATGCGCACGCCGTCGAGCACGGTTTCCTCGGCGTCAGGCCAGTGATAGGCCGCCACGCGTGGGAAGAAGCAACGGCCATTCAGGCGGTAGGTCCAATCGGGTTGGCGGCGGAATCGCGTGTGTCGCAACAGGGCATCCGGTCCGCCCGCCCGCACGTCGGCAGTCCGCAGGCCCACCAGCCGTTCGCTGTACGAAAGCACTTGTTCCCCCGCGCGGACCAGGCATCGCAGCCGGTAGAGATGCGGTTCGCCCGGTTCCCAGGCGGGTGCGTCGGCCGGAACCAGCGTCAGTTCGTCGCCCCGCACTCGCCCCGCCGCTTGCAACCGTCCGGTCCGGTCACGCAACTC
>SLMF01000454.1 GCA_007133715.1 Planctomycetaceae bacterium | reverse complement strand
GGGGGGCGGGGGGGGAGGGGTGGGGGAGCGGCAGGATGCCGCTTCTACGTGGGCGCTGGGCTTGGTAGAAGCGGCATCCTGCCGCTTTTACGGGGTCAGGCGGGTGGCGACGCGGCCGGGTTGCCCGCCTTCGTAGACTGAGAATTCCGCCCAGACCGGCAGGTGATCGGATACCTCCAAAGCCTCTTGCAGCGACAAGTTGTATTGGCGGAGAAAATCGAAGACACCGCTGCGGCCCGTGAATTCGTCGGTGGCTCGACCATCAAATAGCAGGTTATCCCGCTGTTCCGTGCTCGGGGTGTTGGTGGGCAAGGCCGAAATGGCGGCGGTTATCCCAGGCAGGCAGCCCTGCGACTGCAAGAGGCGGTCATCGGCGTAGAAGGTCCCCAGCAGGATCACGTCGTCCTCCCCGCGACCGTCGTCGCGGACCAGCCGGAACACGTCCGCCAGCACGACCAATTCCGCCGCGACCTGCTCGGGGTCCACGTGGACATTGACCAACGTAAAGGTAAACGCTTCGTCCGGCGGCGGTCCCCGTGCCCGGAACCAAGCCACCAGCGGCTCGCGGAGCAGCAGATCATCCGGGTCGGCCACGCTGTACAATTGGGTCCGATCGACTTCGACTGTCGCCGCATCGAACAGGAACGCGTACTGATCTCGAACCGGACCCCGTCCTTGGCGAGGTCCGATGACATAGTCGTAATGACGTCCGGCCGCATTGACCTGCTCGATGAGCTGGGGCAAGAGGTCATCGCTACGGGAGCGGATTTCCTGTACCGCAACGATGTCGAATTCCCGCACGATGCGTGCCAGCAGGTCCATCACATGGGGCTTGGCGGCCTTCGAGTTGTTGAATGCCTGGATATTGAAGGAAGCGATGCGGAGGGTACTACCCGCGCCGACGGGGGGCATCGAAGGCCCGCGAGAAACGAGTTCCGCGTCCGGCTCCGCAGGCCGGTTCGTCCCCGATCGCAGCTGGAACAGCGGCTCGCCCGCGAACCATTCCTGATGCTGCAGGGTGAGTAAAGCGATCATCGCGATCACCATCCCGGCCAGAAACGTTGTCAATCGGTTCACCTGGACCCCCGCGTCCTTCTCCTGTTGATTGGCCAAGGCTTCTGAAAAGTCGCCCGCGGAATCATAAGCTATGATCCGGTGGCAGGCGCGCGTCGTTTTCGGGTCGCGAGCCGGAGAGCCCGCGGGGCAGGCATGGTGTGCAGGCGGTAGCGGTGATAGCAGCTGGAACGGGGCGAGTCGAAAACACGCGCCGGACGGCCCGAGGACACCCGAACTCCAGTGGTGTCTGGGCAGCCTGCTTGCCGATAACTTCCCTCAGCAACTTGATGTCCGCACGGCGCCAACGCGTCTGACGCTTTCGATCCTGACCGGCCCAGGGTTCACGGAGGGGCTTCCCAGTGACCAACGAAATCAATGTTCTGGCACTTGTCAAAGGCGAAGAACGTTACGTGTTTCTGTTCGATGACGACAACCGGGTGGAGACCTTGCGGCAAATCGGCCGGTTCGCTGCCAATCCCGACTTGAACTTCACTTGGTACGATGCCGCGGTGATGAGCCAAAAGATCCGCCAGGCCGCTGCCGAGCAGCCGTCGCCGTCGCGTTCGCGTCTGACTTCCCGCGCCCGATTCCAATTGCCCTTGCCCAGCGACCCGCGCAGCCGGGACTCTTATGACGAAGGCGATGTAGCCTGAGCCAACACGGTGCGTCATGCACGAGGCCCTCGCACGGTTTCTCCGCTACCTGCTGGTCGAACGTAATTGCTCGCCGCTGACCATCAAATCCTATCGCGAGGATCTGACGGCGTTGGCCGAGTATCTCACGGAGAGTTTCGGGCGGACTCCGGACGCTCTGGAAATCACAGCCCTCGATCTGAGGGGCTATCTCGCGGCCCTGTACGAAGCCGGGTATGCAAAAAGTTCCGTCGCTCGCCGACTGGCCTCGCTGCGGAGCTTCTTTCGCTTTGCCCAAAGGGAGGGATTTGCCGACAGCAATCCGGCAAAACCGTTGCGCAATCCACGCCCGGATCGTCCCCTGCCCCATTTCCTGACTACCGAAGAGATCGGCAAGCTGCTGGAGAGTCCGCCTGGTGATCAACCGGCCGGTTTGCGGGACCGCGCGCTGCTGGAAACGCTGTACTCCGCCGGGTTGCGAGTGAGCGAGTTGGTCGGGATCAACGATGGCGACATCGATGCCGAGGACGGCTTGGTGCGAGTGCGTGGCAAGGGGCGTCGCGAGCGGCTTGCGCCGCTCGGTTCGTTCGCCTTGCAAGCCATCGCCCGTTGGAAAGAGGTGCGGCAGTTGGCCGCTCAGGAGTGGCGAGGCGCAGAAACCCCGCTGTTCGTCAATCGGTTCGGCCGGCGACTGACCACGCGCAGCGTCGGCCGTATGCTGGAGAAATATCTGAAAATAACAGGACTCGACCTGCGAACCTCACCCCACTCACTGCGGCATAGCTTTGCAACCCATTTGCTGGACCGCGGCGCGGATATTCGTAGCGTGCAGGAGTTGCTGGGCCACAAGAGCCTGGTAACAACGCAAATCTATACCCACGTCAGTACCACGGGTTTGCGCGAGGCCTACGAGCGGGCGCATCCACGCGCGCTGTAGGCGAACTGCTTGTGCAGGGCGAACCGCAGACTTTCGTATGCATTACTTCGGCTGGTCTCCCCCACCCTGCACGGTGCGATTGCGTCAGGCCAAACCGCGTTTGACGGCCCATACCGCCGCTTCCGTACGATCCGCCGCGTCCAACTTGCGCAAAATGTTTTGCACATGCTCCTTCACCGTTTCAATGCTGATGCTCAGCGAGCGGCCGATCTCGCGATTGCTCAAACCGAACGCCAGATGCCGCAGCACCTGGTACTCCCGCTTGGTCAACGGAACTTCGTCCGCGACCGGATCCAAACGCTTGCCCAGCAGATCCTGGATCCGGTTCAAACGACCTTCCTTCACCGGCATCTCGCCCCGCGCAGCACAATTCACGGCTTCCACAAAATCTTCTGCCGACGCCTCTTTCAGCACAAACCCATCTGCGCCGAGGGCGACCGAACGGGCCACATAGGTCGGATTGTCGTGCGCCGACATCATCACGACCCGCGTCTGAGGGGATTTATCCCTGAGTTCCGCCAAAGCCCTCAGACCGTCCAACTCGGGCATCATCACGTCCATCAGCAGGACCGTCGGATTCAACTCGAGCGTTTTGGCGACGGCTTCGCTGCCGCTGCAGACCTCCGCGATGATCTCGATATTTTCCTCGTCCTGAAAGATGCGGACGACTCCCTTGCGGATCACCTCCTGATCATCGGCGACAATCAATTTGATACTCACGCGATACTCCCATGCAGTGAAAACACGGACCCAAAAGTAATACAACTGACGGTAATCATACCTGTTGGCAACGAGAAAGCCCAGACAGGGGCACGCTTTTAGCGAATAAAATTGTGCAAAACGGACGGATAGCGGCCAAAAAAACGTTTTTTTGGATAAAAGGTCTACACCAAAAGAATGGCTTTCTCGCCTTTTTTTGCCTCGGTGACTCGAAATAGCTCCAGCAAACCACCCGTGTAAGCCGGTTTCGCCAGGACGAACGTGGTTTTTGGGGGCTTCGAACGTGCGGATATTGTACCATCTTATTTGCGGACTTGAAATGGGCCGTTCGCCTCACCCCTAGGAGGACACTTGGGTTGTTTGCCGCGGAACCTGCAGGTTTCGTTTGACACGCCCGTCCCGGGAACCTAGATAAGATGCAGTAACATAAACGATTGAACGGGAAGGGCAAGATGCTTCGAGGTTCCCTGCTGCTGGTAGACGACGATCAGCTCGTCTTGGATGCGATGGCCGACTGGCTACGTGCGCGGGGCTACCGGGTCGTCGAAGCGACGTCCGTCAGCGGGGCACGTGCCCGCTTGGACCAATCTCAGTTCGATTTGGTGCTGTGCGACATCCGACTGGGGGACGGCAGCGGGTTTG
>SLMF01000165.1 GCA_007133715.1 Planctomycetaceae bacterium | reverse complement strand
CCCAAAGCGCGGGGTGCCCGGCGGCGGCTGGAGTCCGAGGGCAATGTGCTGACACTGGCCGGTACGACGTTGGATGGCAAGTCGGTGTCTTTGGAGGACTTTCGCGGCCGCACGGTGCTGGTTCATTATTGGGCGACTTGGTGTGAGCCGTGCACGCAGGACATGACCGTCTTACGGCAGATGCGCACGAAATACGGCCAGCAGGGTTTCGCCCTGATCGGCGTCAATTTGGACGGCAACGAGAGCACGGCCAAGCAATATTTGCAGGGTCAATCGCTGCCTTGGCCGCAGCTGTACGAACCGGGGGGGTTGGACAGTCGCTTTGCCACGGAAATGGGGATCTTGACGTTGCCCACGATGCTGCTGGTCGATCCGGAGGGTCGGGTGACGCATCGGAACATTTTTGCGGCCGAATTGGACCGGGAATTGGGGCGGATTTTTCGCTAGGCGCGCGAATCTTGAGCTAAACTTGTAAGAATTGCAAGAACGGTCAGGAATTTTCCAGGGGCGGGCCCCGTCAAGTCGGGTCCGCTGGCATGCCGAGCGGATGAATCAGCGATATTCTTCGAAACTCACGACCATTTGCCCATATTCTTTCCTCTTGGCACGGCACTCGCAGTGGAGGCTGTCGAGTTCGGATGTCGGTTTCCGGACCGAGCCCCCTTCCGCACCTGGAAAGGAATCTGGGAGATGATGATGGACTCTGCGAGCGGAGTTGCCGTGTTCTGGCTGATCATCGCCACGCAACTGGCGGGCGTGACCAGTGTGATCGTGGCGCGTTGCAGCGAACGCAGCGGCGGTGCGGCCGTCTTCCAGCGCACTTTCTTTATTTGCCTCCTGGCCGTGGGTTGCACGACCGTTCTTTCCATCTGGTTGCAGAATCCGGGTTGGTGGTCGGGTGGAGCGACGCTCAGCCTGATGGCCGTCGGCGCGACGTTTGACTGCCCCCCGGGAGATCAGGCATCTACCCGATATACGGGTATTTTTTAGGCCCGATCAGCAAAATCCAAAAAAACCTACCTTTCGGCACGACCTGCAACCGAAAACAGATAGCGGTCAACGAAATGGGGTGCCTGCACTGCGCGAGACGGCCCGGAGGGGGGTCGGATGAGGCGTAGCAACCCGGGCGATGCCTGCTGGCGGGCCCCACCCGCGATTTCGCTGCCCATTTGCGGTCTGCCGCGGCGCCGAGCCGTCGGCTGCGAATCGCCCATTTCCTGAGTTCCCGGCGTAGGCAACTCCACACCTGAGGAGGGTTGGTTGGTGTGGCGTTCGCCTGGGGAACAGGTATTTCGCGTGCAAGAGGTTTTTTCAGGGAGGCAACTCATGCAACGTTTAGTTCCAGCTTTGGCGGTCCTCTATCTCGCCTGTGTGGCGATTTCGGGGGCAAGTGCCAATGACAGCAAGATCGCCCGGGAAATCACAGGGCGATTGAAGCACGAGCAGGATGCAGGAAACCTGTGGGGGTTCGACATCAACCTGCAAGTGGAGGAAGGAAGAGTGCTGTTGTCGGGGCACGTCGCCTCGCAAGAGCAACGGCAGTTGGCCCATCGGATTGCACGTCAAGTCAGGGGGGTCGATCAGGTCGTCAACCAGTTGAGGGTGGAGAGCAGCGTTCCGGTGCGTGAGCGAGCGACGGCGGTTGCGGCCCCTCGGGGGCCGAGCGATGCTGAAATCGCTGCGGAAATCGCGGACCAGTTGCGCGCGCACCAAAAACGCTCGAATCTGCGTGGTTTCTCCATCGACTTGTCGGTCGAAAACGGCGTGGCCACATTGCAGGGGCACGTGCCGGATCAGGAACAGATGTCCCTGGCCTTGGATTCCGCTTGGGACGTGGCGGGGGTGCGAGACGTCGTCAACGAATTGGACGTACAAGGCTCCGAACCCGTCTCGACACGGTTGACGTCCAGCGGTTCGGAGAAGCCGGCCATGCCGCAACTCGCCCCGCGACCGCTCGACCGTGCGGCAGCTCAACCGCAGCGTACGCGGAGCGCGCGTCCCAGCGATCCGCCGGCAGCCTGGACCGTCGCCAATTCGCGGGAACCCGTCGGCCTGCGATCCCAAACCGCGCTGGCCGCAGTCGAACCACCCGTCTTGGCACATCCCAGCTCGGCGCAGCCGGTTGCTTCGAGCGCCCGTGCGTCTTCGGAAGACCGAGACCAGCAGATTGGCAATATGTTGATCGGCCAGTTGCGGGATGCCAAGGATCGTGGCGAACTCCGCGGTTTCGGCATCAACGTGAACGTGGAAGACGGCGTGATTCACCTGAGTGGTCGCGTCGCTTCGTACGAACAGGAGCAATTGGTGCTGGAGAAAGCGCGCCGCATTCCGGGTACCCGCAAGGTGGTACGGGACATGGATGTCCAACAGCGTTCGCTGGCGGCACAGCCCGTATCCTACCCGAACGTTTTGATGCCGGACGCGGATGGTTTGGCGAGGGACTATTCGGCAAGTGGCGATCAGACACCCCTTCCGCTGGGTGCCGTTCGCGGAGCTGCCCAGATGGGGGGCGCTGCCCTCGGGGCACCCCTGATGGCCATCAATCATCTGAGTGCCGGTGGCCCGGCGGCATTGCCCGGAGCGGGGCAAGCGGACGTGCCAGCGCGGTACGACCACCCGAATCTGCCGGGCTACGCGTGGCCCACCTACGCGGCTTACCCCAATTATGCTGCGGTCACGTATCCGACGCAGTATTCGCCCACCGCCTGGCCGTACATCGGCCCCTTCCACCCCTATCCCCAAGTCCCCTTGGGATGGCGTAAGGTGACCCTGCGATGGGATGACGGCTGGTGGAAGCTGCAGTTCCAGAGTCGTTAAGTCCGCCGCGGTTTCTGCCGCTCGGTTACACTCCGTCCTGGTTCGCCTGGACGGAGTTTTTTTGTGCTAGCCCTTTCCGAGTACGAGCACCGTTCCCCTGAAGCGGGTTGCGATCCGCGGCCAGCGTAACCCGACGCCTCCGTGAGGCACCCTTACGAGTCCGATTTTCCCGCCGATCCGCCGGATCGTTTCCAGCGGAAGGAACCCGATTTCCGGAAACACCCGAAAAAACCGCAAGTTCGCCCCAATTTCACACGATAACACCATCAGACGAAGGCTTCTGTAAATCGAGGGTTCTTTCATGTCCAAAACGACGCTTTCTCTGGCGAGCTACGCTCTGTTGGCCTGTGCCTGCCTCTTCTCCACCGGCTGCATCAATCCGACACACGGCAACTCGCTTGGAGTCCTGGCCGTGCCGGTTCCACTCAGCCCCTACTTCCAAAAGCAGCAGGAAGACCAGTACTGGGAGGACAAACGCTACAACAACGTGCCGATTTTGGGACCGCTGACACCGGGTGCTCCGACGACCGGTTTGGATGAGCCCAGTGACGACCAAGTGATGCGGGCCCTGGAACGGGCTCGACCGATCCAGGGCGGACTGCCCCTGTTGCACGAAGTCCAACGGAACAACGTGCGGATCGTGAAGGAAAAGATCGCGGACTACGTCGATCCTCCGCGGGTGGTCCCGCTGATTGGTCCCGTTCAATTGCATCATGTTCACTATAAATGCACGGTTTACTTCACCGAGGTGACGCGGGTTGGTTGGCCCGTACCGTACACCACGCGGAACGAGGACGCGATGGAAGTGATCTACATCGACAACAACCATTTCCACATGGTGGGGGATCCGGATTTCGGGATGTCTGCCACCTATTGAGCGGCATTTGCCGCGGAAGCCTTCGAAACGCCGTGTCGGACTTCGACACGGCGTTTGTCGTGCGCCGGGGCCTTAGCCCCGTCTTTTGGCCACGACTGCCCCGCTCGGAAGTTACTCGCGATCCGCGGGAACTTTGCCCGACTGCAACACGTCTAACGATTACGGCCGAGTGGGTTCATTCTTATAGGGAGTTCGCAGGTATGTCGTTGGGTGCAGGTGCTTCCGGAGCGGTTCGTTCGGAGGGGGCGGGTTCGCATGACCCGAGTGACCAGACACGGTCGCCACGTTTGCACCGCATTCGGACAGTGCGGCGTCTGCAGGGGATGTCGTTGCGGACAGCGGCTCGCCAGTTGGGTGCTGGTTTGCCGGAGACACGCGCTCAGGAGAAAGAAACGGCCGATCTGCGGCTAACCGAACTCTACAAATGGCAGGCCGCCCTGGAAGTTCCGCTGGAGGAATTGCTGGTCGAACCGGAAACCCCGCTTTCCCGCCCCGTAAACGAACGCGCGCATCTGGTCCGCGTAATGAAGACCGCCACGGCCATCCTGCAGTACACGGAGGAACTCCAGATCCGCCGTTTGGCCGAGCGTCTGGTCTCGCAACTGATAGAATTGATGCCCGAACTCCAGGGGGTGGGGCCGTGGCAGGCGGTCGGCCAGCGCCGCACGCTGCAGGAATACGGCCGCATTCTGGAACGCAGCCTGCCGGACGAAACGCTCCAGTCGTGGGATGAACCGAGGGATTGAACCGCGGCGGCCGCGTCGAGGCACCCGACCCGCCTCAGCCGGTGCGGCGGCAGTAGTCGGCAAGGAAGCGTCCGAGTTGTCCGCGGAAATCCCAGCTGGCGAGCCGTGTTGCCGAAAGCCAAACGTAGCGATCGTGTTCGGGGCTCAGCCGGATCGCGTCTCGGGTGCAGCGGGCTTTCAGCACCAGGACAGCCAGACGGGCAGTCGGCGCTTCGTACTCCATCGAACCCGCCAAGCCGGTCAATTCGACGTGCAAACCGGTCTCTTCCCGGATTTCCCGCAGCAAGGCGGTATCGAACGCTTCCCCCGGCTCGACGTTACCGCCCGGCAGATCCCAAGCCAGCGGGAACTGCCGAGATGCAGCCGACCGGCGGAGGGCCAGAATGGCGCCTCGCTCGTCACTCACCAGCGCTTTGACCGCCAATCCGAAAGGTTTCTCCGCATCTTCCCACATCGTGAACCACGCTCCGGCCCTGGGCCTGCTACCCCGGTTTCTACACCGCGTCCTCCTGCGCGAGGATCATCGCGAGCGGGCGAGCGAAATCCTCGCAACGGGTTTTCCCAACCCGGCCCAACCCGGCCCAACCCGGCTCAACCCGGCTCTCCCGGCAACGGTTGCCCATAGCGATCGGCGCTGAAGACCGCGGATTCGTCCTTCCGCTTGCCCGGCTCGAGCGGCCGGTTCAGGTCGGGCGAGGCGGGATAGCCCAGCGGCGTCATGGCCACCACTTTGACTCCTTCAGGAACGTTCAACAACGCTTTGACCCGACCTTCGTCAAAAGCTCCGATCCAGCAGGTCCCCAGTCCTTCGGCGACGGCGGCCAAGGTCAGGTGGTCCAGAGCAATCGTCACATCGAGATCGGCGCTGTTGCCGTAGCCGCCCATTCGCTGGTAGGCCTGATCCGGCAACGCACAGCCGACCACGATCAGCGGGGCGTCGGCCATCCAGTTCTGGTTATTCGAGGCCGCTGCCAACGCCCGACGAATCCCCGCATCGGACACCAGGATGAAATGCCATGGCTGGAAATTACAGGCCGAGGGGGCCAGCCGCAAAGCGTCACGCATGCGTTCCAGCACCTCGGGTGACAGCGGATCCGTCGCGTAAGATCGCACGCTGCGGCGTGTGCGGATGGCATCCATTATGTTCATCGCGGTCACTCCTGATTCCTTCGCACGTGTCAAGCGACGCGGACAGAACCGCGACGGTCGCACGCGGACTGTCTCGAATAAGCCTTTCACGGTTCGCGTTCGTTTGTTCTAGCACCCCCCACCATTTCGTCAACCCCCGGCGGTTCTTTTGGCTAAAACCGATCTTGCCTTTAGAGCCCCGCACCGGTCTCGGGGATCTCGCCCCACCGCGGCGGTTTTTTTTGGGCCTCTTATGGCGATCCCAGCGGCTTTGGCAGGCACGGAGCACCCGGATTCCGCCCGGCCAGGGGGCTCTTGATTGGGACAAGCCAGCGGCTCGCTGATTTACGCCCGGCCGGTTTCTACGCCGGGCGAGCGAAGGGAGTGGCGGAACCGGGCCGGGGCGCTACAATAATGTCCGTTGACTTGCATCCGCAGCGGATGCCGCCGATTGCCTCGAACTGCTGCGAGGCGGAATCGAAATCGGAATGGGGTTGAGAAACAAGTAGGACGGAGGCGACCATGTTGAGCGCGCCCGAGGTGGTGGAACTTTACTTTCTGGAAACCCGCTGTGCCTTGCTGGATATCGCAGCCACGCTGGACCGGTTGGATCGGGCGGCCGAGACGTCGGCACCGGGAGACGATCCGCGGGTGAGTCAGCTCTACCAAGCCTTGGAGTTGTTGGCGGATCGCGCGACCTCAGGCGACCGTGTCGAGCGGCTATTGCAGTTGTTTTCGGACTTGGATTGAAGCGGAGGATGTCGAGTCATGCAGATCATTCAACCTCATTATCACGGCATCGCCCGCACGGCCCAGGATTACGAACGGATGGCCATGTCCGGCGTGGTCGCCGTGGCCGAACCCGCCTTTTGGGCCGGATTCGACCGCCTCTACCCGCAGACGTTCCTCGACTACTTCCGCCAGATCAGCGAATTTGAACCGACTCGGGCTGCGGCGTATAACATCCGGCATTTCTGCTGGGTTGCCGTGAACCCGAAGGAGGCTGAAAATCCGGAACTCAGTTACGAGGTATTGAAACACATGCCCGAATTCTTTGAAAAACCCACTGTGCTGGGGGTTGGAGAAATCGGGTTCCACAAAACCACCAAGAACGAAGAGGAGATTTTCGAGGCCCAGCTGGAACTGGCGATGCGGCATGACCAGTTGATCCTGATTCACACCCCGCATTTGCAGGATAAAGTGCGGGGCACGCGGCGGACCTTGGAGATCTTGGCGCACATGAAAGTGAATCCCGATCGAGTCTGGTTGGACCATATCGAGGAGCACACGATCCGAGGGCCGTTGGAGGCCGGTTACTGGGTCGGTTTCACGCTGTATCCGATCACCAAGTGTTCCCCGCAGCGGGCGGTCGACATGTTGGAGCGTTATCCGCGGGAGCGGATTTTGGTGAACTCCTCTGCCGACTGGGGGCCGAGCGACCCGTTTTTATTACAGCAATGCGTCCTCGAGTTTCGTCGCCGCAAGCATTCGTTGCAGGCGGCGATTGACGTGTTTCACAACAACCCCTGCCGTTTTCTGGGCCAGAACCCGAAATTCGACATCCGGCCGATCCGAGTGGCGTCATTGTAACGTTGCCTCGCTACGGTCTTGCCCGTGGGGACGGGGGGTTCGCGAATCGTGCAATCTATTGGGTTTGACGCCCCCGCATCGTTTCGGAATCCTCCCCAGCGTTCGATTCATTGAGCCTCAACGGTTAATCGCTGCGAGGGCAACCGGTCGCGCTTCGCTGGCCGAGCGGTAGGCGGCCAGGAGGATCTGGTTGGCCGCGGCGGCCGCCGCCACATCGACTTCGCTCTCCCAACCGTTTTCCAGGCAGTCCAGGAAATACGCCACGTCGGCTACCGGGTCTAACGGCGGGTTGCCAAACCACGCTTGCTTGGGAAAAGGCCGATACGGGCTGTCCGGCGGTGCCAGCCACATCCCCATCGGATCGTCCGGATTACGTGGCGGCGGTTGCCAAGGGGTGCGGTCGGTCCACAATTCGGCACGCGGTTGATGGGCATCCAGCACGACCGTCCGCTTCGAACCGATCAGACAGATCCGATTCAAGCCGTCGGCGGGGTGTGAATGCCAGCCGGTACGTCCTGCCGAGACGGTGGCCAGCATCCCGTTATCCCACTGCAGCGAGATTTGCCCGAAGTCCTCCATATCTGCTGTTTGGTGTTCGGTAAAAAAGTAGTTCCCGGTCGTGGCCGACAGGTTCTGGGCTTGGCCACCGAGCAAGGCGGTCAGGAGGGTCAGGGGATAGACGCCGATATTGGTCAGTTCGCGTTTGGCATCGGGGGTTTCGAACGTTTGGGGCGCGGAGGTTTCGTGTCGGGGCCCGGCAAGTTCCGCCAAGCCCGGCTGGCCTTTGGCGAAGCACAGGTCGCAATGCACGGCCAGCAACGAGCCGAGTTCTGGCGAGCGGAGCAGGTCGCGCAGCCGGGTGATGGGCTGTGCGGTCAGCGAGCTGAACATATGGGCCAGCACGCCGTTTCGGCGGACCTGGCGGACAATTTC
This sequence comes from Planctomycetaceae bacterium, assembly GCA_007133715.1. Taxonomy (GTDB): domain Bacteria; phylum Planctomycetota; class Planctomycetia; order Pirellulales; family Pirellulaceae; genus SLMF01. Next base: position 6,611 of record SLMF01000165.1, on the reverse strand, counting down.
GCTTGGCGTCTGAGGATCGCCCGCCAAGGGTTTATCCAGATAGAGGTGTTTGCCCGCCTGCGCCGTCTGTACGATCAGCGGTCCCCGCCGCTCGGGTTCGGCACAGACACTGACAACCTGCACATCCGGGCGGTTGATCGCTTCTTGAAAGTTCTCGAGATAAGGGATCCCGAGTTCTTCCGCCAGCTGGACGTTCCGGGCGCGACGTCGAGGTCGAAGCGGCGTCTGGTCCGTCAGGCCGATCAGCTGGCAACGGGGATCGGCCCCGAACGCGGCGGCATACATCGGCTGGTGGGTATCGTGTCCGGCGACCAGCAGCACGCCGAAGGGCCGTTTCAGGGGGGAGCGCACGGGTTCTCGGGGAGGCGGCGAGGCGGGTGCCAGCAGACCCCACGAGCGGGCGGGGCCGCTGTAATTCATCATCCCCCGCGTGCCCAATACGGTCACTTGCAGTAATTCACTGCCTGCAGTGGCCGAGCCCGTCGACAGCAGGGAGGTCTGACCCCCGGAACAGGCCATCAGTGTAGTCCGGTGTTCGCCTCCTGCGGCGACCCACCGTTCGCAACGTGCGGGAGGCGAGTTCAACCAACGGGCCGCATTCGCGACGGCCCAACGTTCCAGCAACTCGGGATCCGAGCCACCTTCCAAGTGCGCGATCATGCGGACAGCGACCGGCGTACCGAGTTGCGACGCCTTCAATGCGGATTCGATCAGCCCGGTCGACAACTCCAACACACGCATGGCAACCGCTTTCCATCAAGAGGATTCCGGCGGGCGAGCAAGTTCCCTGGTTGCTCACCCTAAGTTTCCCGGGGTTGTCTGTCCAGAGGGGGCGGGCTGCGTTACGGTGCCAGAAGGACCCCCCAAGGCTACCGGGGACAGGCTTGAAAGAGTTCGAAGATTCAGGCGGTTGTGTGGATTGGCAGCTTGTGTTCGGCAAATGAAGAGCGGCACTCGTGCCGTAAATCACAATTGACTGGCCACCCAGGCCGGAATCTGCTTGCTGCGTCTCCCCCATAGTCTGGGCATCCAAGAGAATCGAGTTATGTAACGTCAACTCTGATCTGCGTGACGAGTGGTCTGTCCATCTGGACGTTACTACACCGCGCGTGGTAGAAATTGTCCCCCAAGCATCGTCCGTCACCCCGAATACAGTGGGGAGGAAAATGCATGGTTCACGCGAAGCCGTCTATCTCCTGTCCCCTTGTACTAGGGGTGACTACAGGGGGGGAGAAGAGTGCAAAACAGCACCGGAACCGGAATCCTGTCTCGCATCGCGAAAACAGGTCCGTCATAATAAAAAGATGTTGATGAATACTCCAGGGCGGGAGGTCGCTGCAGACGGTGTCACGTCGCGCGGGTGCCTCCCTCCGTTCGCCGTATCTTAGAGGGAGGGCTGACCAAAATGCGATTCACGTGTCGAATCGGTGGTTTACTGATCGTGGCTGGGGGGATGATCGTGGCGGCCGTCAGCGTGGCGGGAGAGCGGACGCGGACGCCGGTGGCGGTCGAGTTGGAACCGCTGATCCACGCGGATTGGATCGAAGCGGATCGGCAGTTCGAGTTGGCGGAGGCCGAGCGTCGGGGGATTGACGTGGCGACCCCGGTCACGACCGCGGAAGATGCCTCGGGGGCCTGTAACGGGATCAAGACCGGATTGTGGGGCTTTCACGTCGCCAGCAACGAGCAGGATCCCTGGTGGCAGGTCGATTTGGGCCGCGAGGTCCGTTTGGATCGGGTGGTGATCTATAACCGCTGCGGCAGCAGTGCCGCACGGACGCGGAATATCCAGGTGTTGGTGGCTGGCGAGGACGGTGACGAAGCCTGTAAAACGTTCGACAAAGTCTACCAGCACGACGGCACGGTTTTTCAGGGTGTCGAGGGCGAACCGCTGGTCGTCTCGTTTGTCGACCGCGAGGTGACGGCTCGGGTCGTCCGCTTGCAGATACCCGGCCGCAGCTCGTTTGCGCTGGACGAAGTCGAAGTCTACGGTTTGGACGATCCGGAGCGGAACGTCGCGTTGCATCAACCGGCTGACCAGATCAGTGTCAGTCAGTATTCGCGGCGGGGGACGATGAGCCGTGCGGAGTTCGAGGCTTTGGGCTTCACGCCTTTGACCGCGGAGCTGGACCAGATCGTGGCGGAAGAGGGTGTTTCGCCCGACGAATTGGGCGCGATGTTTTCCTTGGCACACAGCGCGGCGGTATTGGAACGTACCCGCCGCTTGATCACGCGACTCGAGAATAGGACGGGGCAGTCCCCGTACGCCACGGCCTTGGCCCGTCTGGAACGCTTGCAGGAACAGCTGGACTCGCTGCCGGGCGAGGACACGCCGCGAGCCGAGCGGCGCGAGCTGTATTTTGCCGCGCGGACCTTGAAACGCGAGATCGCCCTGACCAATCCCTTGCTCCAAGACATCCGGCAACTGCTGTTCCTGAAACGGCACGATTCGGTCGGTGTGTTTCACATGTGCGACCAGTATTATGGCTGCAATGCGCGGCCGGGTGGCGGGTTGTACGCTCTGGAAGAACCGTTCGGTTCCGATCCGCAAAGGGTGAACTTGTTGGAAAACTCGGTGGTCGAAAGCGGCCGTCTCGCCGGCCAACAACTCGAAGGCGGTACGTTCCTCTCGCCCTCGGTCTCCTATGACGGCCAGACAATCCTGTTCGCTTACAGCCAGGCCGGCGCTTGGGAGAAGTACCAGGGCCGCGAAGCCTACGAATGGTGCCCCGAATGCAGCTACCAGATCTTCCGGGTCAACGCCGACGGGACCGGTCTGCAACAATTGACCGACGGTCCCGAAAACGATTTCGATCCGATCTTCCTGCCCGGTGGACGGATCGTGTTTATCTCCGAACGACGCGGCGGTTACCTCCGCTGCGGACGGCATTGCCCGGTGTACACCCTGTTCTCCATGCGACCCGATGGCAGCGACATCATCTGCCTCAGCTTCCACGAGACCCACGAGTGGCATCCCAGCGTGACCAATGACGGGATGCTGGTCTATTGCCGCTGGGATTATGTCGATCGCGATACCAACGTAGCCCATCACAAATGGATCTGCTATCCCGACGGCCGCGACCCCCGCGCTTTCCATGGCAACTATCCGGAAGAACGAGAGAGCCGGCCCTGGATGGAGATGCGGATCCGCGCGATCCCCGACTCGAACCGGTTCGTCGCCGTTGCCGCGGCCCATCATGGCCATGAATTCGGTTCGCTCGTGTTGATCGATCCGCGTCTCGAAGATGATGGGGCGATGTCCCAGTTGGAACGGTTGACACCCGAGGTGCCGTTCCCGGAATCGGAAGGCTGGCCGATCCGCAATTACATGATCTACGGAACGCCTTGGCCCTTGAGCGAAGAAGATTATCTGTGCGTCTACGGCGCCGATGCGCGGAATCGCGGTATCTATTGGATCGATCGGGACGGCAATCGCGAGTTGATCTATCGCGACCCGGAAATCTCCTGTGTCAGCCCGATGCCGCTGCAGGCCCGCCCGATGCCTCCCGTGATCCCGTCCCAGACCAGTCAAGCGGCCGAGGACGCGCATCGGGATCGCCCGGCGACGATCGCCGTGATGAACGTCTACGACGCCGATTTCACTTGGCCGGCCGAGACGCAGATCGAAGCGCTGCGAATCATCCAGCTGTTGCCCAAGAGCACGGCGCCCCCCAACCGGCCGCGGATCGGGGTGGCCGATCAAACCAACGCCCGCGCCGTGTTGGGAACCGTGCCCGTCGAAGCCGATGGCAGTGCCCACTTCGAAGCTCCCGTCGGGATGCCGCTCTACTTCCAAGCCATCGATCAGCACGGTACGGCCGTCCAGTCGATGCGGTCCGCGACCTACGTCCATCCGGGCGAGCACCTCTCGTGTCAGGGATGTCACGAGCGCAAGCACAGTCCGCCCGCGGTGCAACAAGGTCTGCCCCTCGCCTTGCAGCGGGCACCGTCACCCATCCAGCCGGACGTGGACGGCAGCAACCCGTTCAATTTCGTCCGTCTGGTCCAACCGGTGCTGGACAAGCATTGTGTCGAATGCCACCAGCAGGAGGGGGCTATCGATCTGAGCGGCATCCCGGATGCCTCGCACGGCTGGACCCGGTCGTATGCCAACTTGGCCCGCGAATACGGGTTCTTTTTCGATGTCAGCAACGGCTCGATCCGACGGGGCATCCATGGGGGCAGCCGCACGATCGCCGGCCAGTTCGGGGCCCGAGCTGCCAAGTTGCCCCCCTATCTCGAACCCGAACACTACGGCGTGGAACTCACGGCCGAAGAACGGCACCGGATCCTGCTGTGGCTGGACTGCAACAGCGAGTTCTACGGGGCTTATGAGAATACGGAAGCTCAGGCACAGGGCGAAATCGTCCTTCCGGCCCTGCAATAGGTCGCCGGACGATGCGCCGAAATCCGAGAACAACGAGCGCCGTTGCTCTCGTTGTTCTCCCCCCACCGCTGTCCCCGGCAAAGGTCATCCTCATTCAGCTTGGCTCAGCGTCAAGAGAGCCCGATCGATGCGTGCGACGGAATCAAGCTCCCCGTCCGCCCCGCTCCTGTCATGTCGGTGGACGGTGAGTCTGTCAGGTGTATCACGGATCTGGCCAGCGGCGGCACGAACTCAGGCATCGACCAGGCAAGCGTCGAACGGATAGCCAGCTTCTTTGCCAGCGTGCGCGACCGGCAACAGTTCGGGTCCGGGAAACTCTTTCTTCCCGCCGCTTGACGGTATATCGTCGCCCGTCTACGATTCCGGACAACCAGACACAGAGAGCCCAATGGGCGCATCGAAAGATGTGCTGCGTCTGCTTGATGGAACAGATCGCATGAGCGAGGAGATAGCGCGTATGGTTCAGACAACTGGCGATTTGCCGGTGTTCACGGGCATGGTGGAACTGGGTCCCGCCTTTGGCCAGCGGCCCGGGATCACCCATGTCCTCTTTGATTTTGACGGCACCTTGTCGCTGATTCGCCAGGGGTGGCCCGAGGTGATGGTCCCTCTGTTCGTCGAGATGCTGCCGCGGCTTCCAGGCGAGAGCGAGGCCGACGCGAGCCGCTTGGTGCTTGACGACCTCATGCGGCTCAACGGCAAGCAGACGATCTACCAGATGATGCAGTTGGCCGAGCGTATCCGCGAGCGCGGCGGCGAGCCACGCGACCCCTTGTGGTACAAGCATGAATACCTGCGCCGCCTGGAGGAACGGATTCGCCATCGCACGCAGGGCCTGGCCACGGGCCAGATCCGCCCCGACGAACTGCTGGTCCATGCTGTGCGGCCGTTGCTGGAGCACTTGCAGAATCGCGGCCTGCAACTTTACCTCGCCAGCGGGACCGATGAAGACGCCGTCAAGAAAGAAGCCGACTTGCTCGATGTGAGCCGCTATTTCGGACCGCACATCTACGGTGCTCAGGACGACTACAAACGCTTCTCCAAGAAGATCGTCATCGAACGCATCCTGAGCAGTCACAACATTGGGGGCGAGCAGTTGCTGGCCTTCGGCGACGGCTACGTCGAGATCGAGAACACCCGGGGGATCGGCGGTCTGGCCGTGGCCGTCGCCAGCGACGAGGCCAATAATGGCTCGGGCCGCTTCGATCCCTGGAAGCGCGAGCGCCTGCTGGAGGTCGGCGCTCATGTTGTCATCCCCGATTACCGCGATGCCGTTGCCCTGGTCGATTACCTGCTGGGCATCGGAGCCGGTTCGAGGAGAAACCCATGAAGGTCCAACCGCTTGACCTGGCGCGGCTCCGGGTGCTCCCGCTGGCACGGCGGCAGAGCCTGAGCCGCGTCGCGCAAATCGTGGTTGATCCCGACGCACCGGCGCGCCCCTGCCAGGCGCAGTTAGCGGCGAAGGTTCGGGAGTGTGCCGATCGAATCCGGCAGGCCCGCGCTCGCGGTGCGAGCGTGATGCTGATCTACGGGGCGCACCTGCTCCGCAACGGTGCCGCCCGGATTGTGGGCCGCATGATGGAGCGCGGCTGGCTCACCCACCTGGCCACCAACGGAGCCGGCACGATTCACGACTGGGAGTATGCCTGGTTCGGCGCTTCGACGGAAAGCGTCGAAAGGAATGTCGCCTCGGGCACCTTCGGAACGTGGCACGAGACGGCCTCCAACATCCACCTCGCCCTCATGGCTGGCGCCCTCGATGGGCTTGGCTATGGCCGGGCGCTGGGCCGATTCATTTGCGAGGACGGAGCAACCTTGCCAGCCCCGGATGAGTTGGCTGCCCAGGTTGCATCGGAACCGGCGCATCGGCTGACCTCGGCACGGGCTGACCTGTTGCGAACCATGCAGCAGCAAGCGTGGTCCGCTGGCCGAATGAGCGTAGTGCATCGCTGGAAGCAAGCCTCCATTCTGGCCCGGGCCTACCGCTGCGACGTGCCCGTGACGGTCCACCCCGGCATCGGCTACGACATCATCGCCAATCACCCCATCTTCAACGGCGCGGTCCTGGGCCGCGCGGCCGAGTGGGACTTCAAGCTGTTCGGCGGCTCGGCCGAGGGGTTGGACGGCGGAGTCGTCCTTTCGGTCGGCTCGGCCATCATGGGACCCCAGGTGTTCGAGAAGAGCCTGAGTTGTGTCAACAACCTGCGTCTGCAAGGGGGCCGGT
>SLMF01000256.1 GCA_007133715.1 Planctomycetaceae bacterium | reverse complement strand
GTCGGGCCTTGTCCCACGGTTGGAAGCCCTGTTCGTTGGCGGCCCTGACCACGGCGTTGGGTCTGATGTCGCTGCACACCAGCAACATCCTGCCGATCCGCAACTTTGGTTTGTATTCGGCCTTGGGCGTGTTGGCCACGCTGACGATTCTGTTTAGTTTTCTGCCGAGCGCCTTGGAGATTTGGCCACCCCAACTGCGGATCCGCTGGCGAGCGGACGGGAGTGTCAAGCGGGGCGTTTTTCAGCAGAAGTTACGCGACTTTTGGCAGAGCGTGGGCGAGTTTGTCGTCGCGCGGTACGGTTGGGTCACGTGCGGAGCGTTGCTGATCTTTGTGATCGGCCTGTTGGGGTTGCCCAAACTCAATACCAGCGTGCATCTGATCAAGATGTTCGATGCCAATTCGAAGATCATTCGGGACTACGCCTGGTTGGAGGAGAATCTGGGCAAGTTGGTGCCGATGGAGGTGGTACTGCGAGTACAGCCGGAGTTATTACGTCCGACGGTACATTCGGCGGAGGGCATACCGGATCGGGCGCCGCAGATCGTACCGGCCGCGCTGACCGATGCGGCCCCGCCCGTAACGGCGTCGGACTTGCGGGGGCAGGTTGCGGAGCGGATTGACGCTCGTTTCCAACTGAATTTTCTGGAGCGGATGGAGTTAACCGCGCGGGTCCAGGAGGTTTTGGAGGCGACCTTTGGCCAAGCCGGCCAGGGGATTGTCGGTCGGGGCATGTCGGTGCCGACGTTTGCACCGGAGCTGCCGCCGCCGGGGTTCAGCGGCCCGACGCTGCGGAATCAAGTCCGCTCGGTGATGAATCGCAAATTGGAGGAGCATCGCGAGGAGTACCTCACCTCGGACTACCTGCGGATCGACCGCGAGGAACCGTATACGGACAGCGAGCTGTGGCGGATCAGTTTGCGTCTGGGGTCGTTGATGGACATTGATTACGGTCTGTTTGTGGCCGAATTGAAGCGGGCGGTGGAACCGCTGCTGTGGGCTTACGAGCTGCGAACCGACATTTTGCAGGCGGTGGATCAGCGGCGGGACGGTCAGGGGATGGTTCGTGCCCGGGTGGCCTATTTGGGATTCCCGCATGAACAAGAGTCGGGTGAAGGAGCAGCGGCGTCGCGCGGGGAAGCGATTCCCCAGACGCGGATTTTCGCGGAAACGTTACGCGATCTGCTGCTGACGGCCGGGGCCCAGAGCGTGATCAATCCGCGTCCGACGGAGCCCGACCCGGACTTTTTCCGCTCGGAACGCTGGAAGACAGCGCTCGGCGTCTTCGACTGTGTGGTGCTGATCCAGGACGCCCCCGAATACGATCTGGATTTCATTCGAGAGCACGCGGGGTTGATCATCGATGCCCGCGACCACCGCTTCGACCCGGACGATCCCTCGTTCCAGCCCGCCGTGGACCGCGGCACCTTGGTGCATGCCGTCTATACGGGGGTGGTGCCCATCGTTTACAAAGCCCAACGCACTTTGTTGACCAGCCTGGTCGACAGTATCGGATGGGCATTCCTGATGATCGCCCTGGTGATGATGATCGTGCTCCGCCGCGGTCCCCTCAGTTGGTGCAACTGGTTGAACATCCGGGGCGGTTTGATCTCGATGGCGCCCAACGTGTTCCCGATCGTGTTGATCTTCGGGTTCATGGGCCACACGCACGTGCTGATCGACATCGGCACGATGATGACGGCCAGTGTGGCGATGGGGGTGGCGGTCGATGACACCATCCACTTTTTGACCTGGTTCCGGGCCGGTTATGCGGCCGGTTTATCTCGGCCGCAAGCCGTGTTGCACGCCTACCAGCGATGTGCGGCGGCGATGACTCAGACCACACTGATCGGGGGTTTTGGGTTGGCGGTGTTTGCTTTCAGCACCTTTACCCCGACCCAGTATTTTGGGATCATGATGCTGGCGTTGCTGGTTGCCGCGTTGCTCGGCGACTTGATATTCTTGCCCGCCTTACTGGCCGGGCCGCTGGGCCGATACTTCTGTCCGGACCGAGTCACGGAGTCGACGAAGCAGCAGGCGGTTCAGCCGGAGAATAAGGCGGCTGCAGGCCAGAGCGCTCCCCATTATAGTCAAGGGCTTCCCAATTCATCCGCTTTCAGCCTGCGACGTCACGACGCCCCGCACCGACGCTGGACACCTTCCTAGCCCGTTAATCGCGGGCGACAGGAACGGATCGTGAGGGCGCTGCCGTTCTGTGAACTCGTTTGAACCGTAGCGAGCAAACCGTCGATGAATCACGACCCTCCGCCGCCCGTCGCATCCACGTCAGAAGAACCGGAGACGCGCTTTCGTCGGGGCGACTGGAGCCCCGGTCCGGTGGCTTGGGCAATCATCGGGACCTGCTTGGTGGCCATGGTGGTGACCTATCCCGTCGGCTTGCATTGGCAACGCAGTCGTGCGGATCTGAATGTGGCCCTGCTGGTATTGGGGCTGATTGTCGGGACCACCCTGATCGTCTGGTTTTTGTGTCGCAGTCGGTATGCTTTTCGCGTGCGGATGGGGTTGGCCGCGACCCTGTTGGTTTTTACCATCCTGCTGCCTGCCGTGTTTCGGATCGACGGGGTCAGCGGCGACCTGATACCGCGGTTAGCCTTTCGCTGGCAACCGGCTCGCGACCGCGAGCTGGAGCGTTACGGGGACGTCATTTCGGCGGTGGATCTGCGTACGACGACCGCGGAGGACTCGCCGGAATTTCTCGGCCCGCAACGGCGGAATTGGCGTTCCGGCCCCTTACTGGACCGGGACTGGCGAGCATCCCCTCCCCGCAAAATCTGGGAGATTCCCTTCGGTGCCGGCTGGTCCAGCTTCTCGATCGTCCATGGCTATGCGGTGACGATGGAACAGCGAGGTGACGACGAACTGGTCACGTGTTTGGACGTGGCGACGGGGGAGATCCAGTGGTTTCACGCGGTACGGACACGGCACGAAACCGTCTTGGGCGGCGTGGGGCCCCGGGGGACCCCCACGATACACGAGGGACGTGTCTATGCTTTGGGGGCCACGGGCATCCTCCGCTGTCTGGACGGCGAGACGGGTGCCGAAATCTGGGTGGACAATATCCAGGAACGGCTGGGATTGGACCCCCAATCCGATCGGATCGGCCTGCCCTGGGGGCGTTCCGCCTCGCCGCTGATCGTCGGTGACTTGGTCGTAGTACCCTGGGGCGGGCCTGGTCCCGGACCCCACGTATCGCTGGCTGCTTACCGACGCGAAAGCGGGGAAATCGCCTGGACGGCAGGCGAGCATCAAGCCAGCTATGCCTCGCCGGTGCTGGCCACTTTGGCCGGCCGCCTCCAGATTCTCAGCGTCAATCAAAACTACGTGACCAGCCACTGCCCGGAATCGGGGACCGTACTCTGGCAACACCCCTGGCCCGGATTGAGCGTTTCGAATGTCAATGCTTCCAATCCCGTGCCTCTGCCCGAGGATCGGGTGTTGTTGTCGAAGGGTTACGGCGGCGGCGCGGAGGTGATTCAAATCGCTCAGACGAGTGGGGGACGGTGGCAGGTCGCGTCGGTTTGGGCCAATCATCGGGTCCTGCAAACCAAGTACACCAACATTGTCATTCACGAACAGTTCGCCTATGGTCTTTCAGACGGCATCCTCGAATGCGTGCGGCTGAGCGATGGTAGGCGGCAGTGGAAGGGTGGCCGTTACGGTCAAGGGCAAGTGCTCGGCGTAGGCGACGTGTTGCTGGTTCAGGCCGAAGGAGGGGAGGTGGTGCTGGTTGCTGCCGACCCCGACCGACTGCAGGAACTGGGGCGTATTCCGGCGTTGACCGGGATCACTTGGAATCAGCCGAGTTTGTATGGCAATCGGTTGTTGGTGCGGAACGCCGAGTGGGCCGCTTGTTTCGAGTTGGCTTTGCGGGACGACGGAGCTTGATCTTGCCTCGCGGTCCGATTCGGTTTAGGATGGACAAACGACGGTTGCGACTTGACTTAGGCGTTGAACCGACACGATTTCCTCTGTGCT
>SLMF01000458.1 GCA_007133715.1 Planctomycetaceae bacterium | reverse complement strand
GCGATTGCCGAAGCGGTCGCCCGTCATGGGCGGGTGTTTCAGGCCGGCACGCAGCAGCGTTCGGAATACGAGGGCCGGTTCCGCCGGGCGGTCGAGCTGGTGCGAAGCGGGGCGATCGGCCAACTGAAGACCGTCTATGCCTACCAACAAGGAGGCGGCTTTGCGGCTCCCCGACGCCAGGCGAACGGCTCACGGGACAATCCGCCCGGCGTCAACTGGGACGCCTACGTCGGCCCACTCCCCTGGTTCCCCTTCGATGGGAATACCAGCGGACACCGCTTCGGTTGGGGCGATATCAATTGGGGTCAGCATCACTACGACATTGTCCAGTGGGGCATCGGTGCCGATGACACGGGGCCGATCGAAGTCTCGGTGCAGGACGGCCAACCGGTGCTGACCTATGCCAGCGGAGTCCGGGTGGTAGGCGGTCCTTATCCGGGAGAATCGTGGATTCCTGGCGGGGCTTGCTTTGTCGGTACCGAAGGGCGGATCGTGGTGCATCGCGACGCCCTGTTCGCCGACCCGCCGGAGTTGCTCGAGCACGCACCCGATCCGGCGGCGGGCGTGTATTTTTCCGACAGCCATTCGGGGAATTTCCTGGAGTGCGTGCGATCTCGCCAACGGCCCATCTGTGATGCCGAGGTGGCTCAGCGCGCCAATACGCTGCTGTTGCTGGGCGGGATCGCGCAACGGCTGAACCGCTCGCTGGCGTGGGATCCGCAGCGGGAAGTCTTTCCAGATGACCAGCAGGCTAATCGCCTGTTGTCGCTGGCTCCCCGCGAGGGCTGGACGTTGGGCTGATTGAAGTTCTCTATTTTTTTGGCAAGACGAGGTGCTCGTGATGAGGGGCAAGTTGGTCGTCGGAATACTGGCGTTGCTGGCCGCGGTGGGGCACGGCGGTGAGTCGGAGCAGATTGCGATTCTGGAGTCGGAGGCGGGGGTTGCGGCCCAGGCGGCTGCCTGCCGCGAATTGCGAGAGTTCGGCACCGCGGCGGCGGTACCCGCGCTGGCGCCGCTGCTGGAGCGTGCCGAACTGGCTCACGACGCCCGGATGGCCTTGGAAGCGATCCCGGGGTCCGAGGCGTCTGAGGCTCTGCAACAAGCATTGGCCCGGACCGAAGGGCTGCTGCGTGCGGGGCTCCTGGACAGTCTCGGCGAGCGGAGAGAGGCGGCGGCGGTGGCGGCGGTGGCGGATTGCCTGGCCGACCAGGACCTGCCGGTGGTGACGTCCGCCGCCCTGGCACTGGGAAAGATCGGCACAGAACAGGCAGCCCGCCAATTGGAACAGGCGTATGGGGAGGCCGTGGGCGAGCGGCGAGTGGCGATCGGCGACGGCTGGCTCGGCGCTGCCTGCCAGTTGTTCCAGCAGGGTCGGCAGGAGCAGGCGGCGGCGATCTACGAGCACTTGGCCAGGCCAGAAGAGTCGCGTTTGCTCCGCCAAGCCGCTTTGGCCGGAGTGGTGGCGACCGCGGGCGACCAGCGGCTGGCACGGATTCGCGAGTTCTTAGGCAGCGATGATCCGTTGCTGCGCCACGCCGCGGCACAGCACTTGCCCGCACTCGAGCTGGCGGAACTGCAGGCCGTGACGCGGGATGGGGCGGAATTGCCAGAGGCGGCCCAGCGGGTGGTGTTGACCGCGATCCGCTTGCGAGGCGAGCCAGCTTTGGCACCGCTGGCGATCCAGGCGGTGGGCAGTGAGTCCCCGGCGATCGCGCGGGCGGCCATCGCTGCCGTCGCCCAACTGGCCGGTGCGGCCGGGTTGGACGTGCTGCTGCCTCTGGCCAAACACTCCGAACCGCTGGCGGACGACGCCTGGCAAGCCTTGGCGGCGCTGCGAGGCCCGGAGGTCGATTCCGGGCTGATCACCGCGCTGCAGACCGAGACGCAAACCGAGCATCAGGTGCGATTGATTCGCACGTTGGACGCCCGGGATGCGGCGGCCAGCGTGCCGGCCTTGATCCGGCTGGCTACGGATTCGGACGGGCAAGTCCAGGTGGCGGCGATCGGTGCCCTGTCGCGGATGGCCCGCGAAGAACACGTGCCGGCCGCCGTCGAACTGTTGCTGACGTTGCCTCGTGGCGGTCTGCGGGACGCGGTCGAAAAGGGTGTCATGCTGGCCCTGGAGCCGATCCCACAAGCCGATCAACGGACGGCGGCGGTGCTGGCCGGTGTGGACCTGGATGCGGACGCCCAGCAGATCGAATTCCTGCCCCTGCTCGGCCGGATCGGCGGCGACCGGGCGCTGGAACTGGTCCAAACGGCGCTCGAGCATCCGAGGGCGGAAATGTACGAAGCGGGTGTGCGGGCACTGGCCAACTGGCCCAATGCACGCGTCGTAACGCAATTGGAGCGTCTGGCGCGCGAAGCCCGTGAGAATCACCAGCGGATCTGGGCCCTGCGAGCCCTGATCCGCGTCAGTACGTTGCCCGGCGAACTGGCAGACCCGCAGAAATTGGAACTGCTGGCTCGCGCGATGCCGTTGGCCACGCGTGACGAAGAACGCGTCCTGGCGATCCAGCGGGCCGCCGCCGTCCGCACCGTCGAGGCCCTGCAATTCGTGCGGCCTTATCTGGAAGATGATCGGCTGGCAGAACCCGCGAGCCAGACAGTGGTCGAACTGGCCCATCATACGGAACTGCGGGAGGCGCATGCGGACGCCTTCCAATCGGCCCTCCGCCGCGTTCTCCAGCGAACTGACGATACGGACTTGGCCAACCGGGCGCGGCGGTACTTGGACGCCCTCGACGATTCCGAGTAAACTGCAATCTCAGCAACCGACTTTTGGCAAACACCCACGACACGAAGGAGCCACGATGAACATTTCGAAACACCGTCTGCGGCTGGGCGTCGCCTTGACGTTCAGCATCCTCGTCTGGCAGGGAGTGCAGGCCGAGGAATCGACCCGCCCCATCCGTTTCCGGAAAACGCAATTGGATACCGTCTTCCGCTCCGAAGGGGCCACGGTAGGCGACTTCAACGGCAACGGCCGCCTGGACATCGCCGCCGGCAGCGTCTACTACGCCGCTCCGGATTGGCAAAAAGTCCCCGTCACAGAAGAACCGCAGCAGTTCCCCGTGATCGGCTACAGCAACGCCTTCCTGTGTTTCACCAGCGACGTGAACCGCAACGGGCGGGACGACCTGCTGGTGGTCGGGTTCCCCGGACAAGAGACGCGCTGGTACGAAAACCCGGGTGCCGCAGACGGAGCGTGGAACCGCTACGACGTGATCCCCGTAACCAACGGCGAGAACCCGCTGTGGGTCGACCTGACCGGCGATGGCCAGCAGGAGTTGGTCGCCGGTGTTCCCGAGATGGGTTGGGCCCGACCGGGCGAGGATCCGACCGCAGCCTGGGAAACCGTGATCGTCTCGGGCCCCGAGGATCCCCGCATCGGGCGCTACTATCACGGCTTCGGCGTGGGCGATGTGAACGGCAATGGCCGCCAGGATATCCTGGTACGAGAGGGCTGGTGGGAAGCCCCCGAGGATCGCACGCAGGTGCCTTGGACATTCCATCGCGTCGACTTCGGACCGCCCTGCGCACAGATGCTGGTCTACGACTTCGATGGCGACGGCCGCCCGGATGTGCTGTCCACCAGCGCGCACCAGTACGGGATCTGGTGGCACCAGCAGACGGCCGAAGGCTGGATCACCCACGAGATCGACCGCAGCTTCTCGCAAACCCACGCCGTGGTGCTGGCCGACATGAATGGCAACGGCCGAATGGATTTCGTCACCGGCAAACGCTACTACGCCCACAACGGCAACGACCCCGGCGCCGACGACCCGGCCCTGCTCTGCTGGTACGAATTGCAGCACGAGGACGGCCAGCCGGTTTGGACGCGACACGTGATCGACGAGGACAGCGGTGTCGGGATGCACTTCGAAGTGGTGGACATCAATGGCAACGGTCTGCTGGACATCGCCACGGCCAACAAGAAGGGCGTGTTCTATTTCGAGCAGCTCCCGGCGGAAGAGTAGGAGGCAGCACCTGGTACCTGTTCTATTC
>SLMF01000356.1 GCA_007133715.1 Planctomycetaceae bacterium | reverse complement strand
TGGAAGCCCAGCGGCGAGCGGTGCTGGCCGAAACGGAATTCCATCGCTCCGTGGTGGATTACAATCTGGCCGTGTCCCAAGTGAACTTGGTGCGGGGAACTCTGCTGGACAGCCTGCACGTGTCGTTGAGTGAGGAGCCCTGGTCGGCATGGACCGATGCCACGGCCCTGACCGAATCGCGGCGTTTCGACACCTCGCGACGCCCGCGGAATCCGGTGCCCGCAGGGGAGCCCGCCGCCGCGGAACTGCCCCCGCCCGACGAATCCGATTCGGCCTCATCCTCATGACGGGACCGTGCATGGCATGGCCCGGGCGCCCATCTCACACAGCGACCCGACGCACATCGCGGTTGCGGCAATCAGGATCATCGCTGTTCTCATGGTTGAGCTCCTAAGAGACTGCATTGAACGGTCAATATCACTTCTCAAACGTTACCACCTGGGCTTGTCCCGGTGGAGCGATGTTTGGCAACTACGATAGAACCCCGTGAAACACCCGTGTTTCACCCATTTGAGCTACGAGGTGCCGGTAAAAACTACGGCTCCCGTCGCACCCGGGCGACACGAAACCCCAGGTCTTCATAACGCGTTGGGGGTTCGTTGTGGTCTCGATTGGCCGCACGACAGCGTGTGGCCAGACTCAACCAGCCGCCGCCACGGCGGGTGCGCGCGTGGCCCGTGCGGGGGCCCGGCGGATCCGCCTGCGGTGCCCGCGCGTAGTACGCGGCATCATACCAGTCGGCTACCCATTCCCAAACGTTCCCGTGCATGTCATACAAGCCGAACGGGTTCGGCGGGTAGGAACCGACCGGGACCGTCTGGCCCCGCGACGGCCCGGCCTCCCGTGTGCCATAGGGATAGTCGCCGTTGCAATTCGCCTGCATGCCATTCAACTGGCTGCCGAAATGGAACGGCGTGGTCGTGCCGGCTCGGCAAGCATACTCCCATTCCGCTTCGGTGGGCAAGCGGTAATACCAGTCCGACGCCCGCTCCTCGGGGAACTCCGACAGTCGTCGGCAAAAGGCGACTGCCTCGTCCCACGTCACCCGCTCGACCGGCAAACCGCCGCCGTCCGACTCCCCCGCCTGCCGTCCCGCGTCTTCCGAGAAGAAGCTGGGATTGTAGCCCATCACTTGCTGGAACTGGTGTTGCGTGACCTCGTAGACACCCAGATAGAAGGGCTGGGTGATCTGCACGCGGCGCAGGGGGCCTTCCGCTTGCCAACGTTCCGGTTCCGACTGCGGTGAACCTTGCGAGAATTCCCCCGGGGGGATCAGCCGCAGACGCATCCCGATCGCATGGGTCACCTCGACCGGGACGTCCAGTTCACGAGCGGAGGCGTTCTGATAAGCAGCGGCGGCGGTCGCGTCGAAGGGCGCGACCGCCCGGGTTGCAACACGGGCTTGCTCCGGCGAAGGCAGCCGCTGCGAACAACTCAGCAACACGGCCGCGGCGGCGGCCAGAACCACGCCGCGGGCGTAACCAACCACGCCGCCGCCAGGCAGCCGCGGCGCGTTCTCTCGCCGCCGAAAAAACCGGCCGGCTCCACGACGGCTCGACATCCCACTTCCAAACCTATCCATCGGAAAAGCTTCTCCCGCCCAGCAGCCGTGATCCCTGCGGGGATCCGGGCCATTCTTCCCGGGTCCGCGTTCGGCAGGTCCTACCCGGCTTCTGCGCCCCATTGCCGGCAGTACTCGTGCATCGCAATGGCTGCGGCCGTGGCCGCGTTATGGGCTTGGGGGCGGCCAAAGATGGGAATCTCAACCACCTCGTCCAAACGCGGCAGCAAGTCCGGCGTGATCCCCAACCGCTCGTGCCCGATCAGCAGCACCGCTCGCCGCGGAAAACGATAGTCGTAAATGCTGACCGAGCCCTGCGCCTGCTCCAAACCGACCAACCGGTAACCCTCCGCTCGCAGCTTCCGCAGCACCGGCAGCAGGGTGCGATGGCGGGCGATCTGGATCTGTTCCAACGCGTCACGGGCAACTTTGGGATCAATTCGCATCGAGCCGGCCACGATCATTCTGCGGACCCCGCAGCAGCCGGCGGCTCGGACGATCCGTGCCAGATTCACCCCGCTGCGCATGGTCGGGCAGGCCACGATCAGCTCGCGCGCCCCGGGGCCCGGCCAAGCGGGCTGATGCCGCAAATGCACAAACTCGGCAGGCGGGGCGTCCGGAGCCTGCCGAGTTGGCACGGGCGGCGGGTCCCCGCCGGCCGTTGCTGCCGCTTCCTCGCCCCACGCGGATTTTCCCATCAACGTCGCCCTCCTCCGTCAATTCCGCCCCGACTCGACCGCCGCCGCAGTCGAATCCTGGCGGCGATGCCGTTGCAGCCATTCGATGGCGCCGGCGGGCAGGCCTTCGTGACCGCCGTCAAAGATCGTCACCCGCGCGCGGCCCGCGTGGCGGCGAAGGTAAAACCGCCGCTGCCACACCCGATCCTCTCCCTCGTCCGACGGCAGGGGCGCGGTCAAACGCCCGTCCACGCGACCCAATTCGAACATCTCCCGCTCGCTGATACCCGGTTCGCCCGCCGCCGCCGCCAAACGGTTGAACGCCTGCAAGCTGTGACGGATCGGCACCGAACCCTCGTGACCGTCCCGAATCCCCGCCGCGATGTCCAGCGGCACGTCCAACGCCCGGTGAATGTGGGTGAGCGGCGAACGCTGGCGATACTCCTGATCCACCGCGGGGTTGTCTCCCGGCGCCCCGCCGCAACTGGCCCGCAACATGGCCCCGTACTTGCCACCGGCATGCTGGGCGTGCCAATCGCTCAAATCCGTGATCGGTACCCAGGCACTCGCCGCTGCCCACAACTCCGGATACCGGCCTACCATCAACAACGTCATGTGCCCGCCACCCGATGCTCCCGTCAGATAGATCCGATTCGCGTCGACCGGATACTGCTCACGCACCCAAGCCACGGCATCCAGGATGTCCTGTTGCGCCAGCTCCGAACCGCAAGCCTCCGGACGTTGGTTCGGGCCCCGGAAATGCGGGAATAAATAGATCCAGCCCGCTTCGTCCGCCAACCGCTCCAGCTCCCGATTCCGCTGCTGTACGTCACCGCTCCAGGTGTGCAGCGAAACCAGCAGCGGACGCGGCGGATCGTGCGGGTCGAAACTCTCGGGCAAGATCACATAAACCGGCTGGTGCGAGCCGTCCCGCGTGCTGCGGATCGTGACCTGCCGCCGCACCGCAGCCCGGCTGGTAAACCTCGAATTGTCAAAAACCGCCGCAATCAGCAGAATCAGCAGCAGCCAGCCGCCAAGGCCGGAAAACCAATGAGACGGGACCATGGGTTGCTTCTCCTGAATTGAGCGAATCCGCCGGTACTTGTTGAGCGCCTCGCCGGTTGCTAGGATCCAGACGTCTTCATCTTATGAGAAGGGCAACACGATGAACAAGCTCCCCTGGATCCGAGCGTTTCCGATCTTGGTTTTCTGGCTGACGCTTTTTTCCTCGGTTGTGGGAGTGGCAGACGCCCCGCCTGTGTTAATCCTTGAAGGGGTAGAAGAAGGAGGGTTGTACTTCGAACCCGTTTCGCCCCGCGTGCAGGTCGCGCCCGGATTCCGTATCGAAAGCCAGACGCTGAACGGCGAACCGTACGACGGCCAGCCGATCGAGGAGCAGGGTCTGTTCGTGTTCGAGGTCACAGTGGTGGCGCAGGAAGCGGACTCGTCGTCGGAGGACTCGCACCCCGCGGACGAAGCGGACGCCGCCGCGATTTCTGCGGAACTCCGTTTCTTGGTACTCGATCCCGAGCAGCGGGGCCCGGTGTATACGGTTGAAATCGTGGAATACCACGTACAACAATTGGCCCGCAGCCCGCACGTGCAGCCGACCGCCAGTGCCGATTCCCGCCTGGTGCTTGGCAAGTCGCTCGGTTGGCCCGAGGATCCGGAAATCCCTTCCCACGAGCTATTTGGTTTTCAGGTGGCCGCCCCGCAGGCGGACGAGTGCAAGTTGCGGGTGGTGCTGGTCAGCGGCAATCATCCCCGCGAGC